>JAEYOT010000912.1 GCA_023411445.1 Pseudomonadota bacterium | reverse complement strand
GTCCTGGAGCGGGTGCCGGCTGGTGGCGTCGTCTACTCGTTCGGTCTGGGTGAGGACATTTCGTTCGACTTGGCGCTGATCGAACGCACGGGCTGCGAGGTGTTCGGCTTCGATCCCACGCCGCGGTCGGTGGCTTGGGTGCAAGCTCAGCAGCCGCCGGCGGCGCTGCACGTCCGCGAGCTCGGTCTCGCCGACTACGACGGCGTCGCCAGCTTCGCGCCACCGAAGAACCCCGAGCACATCTCGCACAGCCTGCTGGACGGCGCTGGCGAGAGCGGAGGTGCGCACGTCGAGTTCCAGGTTCGGCGGCTGCCCACCTTGATGGCGGAGCTCGGCCACGAGCGACTTGACGTGCTGAAGATGGATATCGAGGGGGCGGAGTACGCCGTGCTGGAGGACCTGCTCAAGGGCAACCTGCGCCCGCCGCAGATCCTGCTCGAGTTTCACCACGGTATGCACGGCATCCCGATCAGCCGCACCGAAGCGGCGCTGTCAGGGCTGCAGGCCGTCGGCTACCGTATCTTCGACGCACAGCCGAGCGGGCGAGAGTACTCGCTCCTGCTCAACGAGCGAACTTGAGCTTCAGCCAATCGCGCAGGTAGTTGAAGTCTGCACGCGTCACCGTGCCCGTGAGTGCGCCCAGCAGCGCGAACACTAAGATCGTACCGAGCACCGACGCGAGCAGCGCCAGCGCGCCTTCGAGCTGCAGCTTGAGGCCGTAAGCCAGCGCGCCCGAGACGCAAGCGAGCGCGAGGACGCGCGCATAGCCGAAGAGCGGGAACACCTCACTAAAGCGTAGCCCGGAGGCGCGCGCGATGGACCAGACGTAGAACACGACCATGGGTATGAACGCCAGCACGGTCGCTACGGCTGGGCCCAAGAAGCCGATGCTGGCCGTGAGCGGGATGGCAAGCGCCACGTTGGCCACGAGCGACAAGAAAGCGGCCTGAAGCACGTAGCGTGGCCGCCCCGCCGCGACGATGACCGAACCGAACACGGCCACGCGCCCTAGGGTCAGCACGGAGTACAGCCGGAAGACGGGCGCTGCGCCAAGGTACTCGCTGGTGAAGAGCAGGCTCATCAGCTCATCCGCGCCGACCACGAACCCCATCGTGACCGGCAGCACGATCAGGCTCACTTTGAGGAGGGTAGCGCGCCAGGTAGCGATGGCGACGCGTGGCTCACCCCGCTTGAACGCTGCCACCATCATCGGCATGTAGGCCGCGCCCACCGAGTAGGCGATGGTGCTGATCACTGGAACCTGCCACGCTCCCGCTTGGTAGTCCGCGAAGGCTGCTGCAGGAAAGCTGAGCAGGATGAGCCAGCGATCGAACTGCTGATTGAGCAGTGAGACCATGTCCGTGGCGCCGAGCGGCAGCGCGAAACCGAACAGCTGCCGCGTGCGCACTGGGCAGGCCGCCGCCGGTTGGTCGCCAAAGCAGCGGTGGATCGCCCACGGTAGCGCCAAGCCCAAGAGCCCGCGACACACGGAGTACCACAGCGCGACCGTCCAGATGTCGTAGCCGAGCGCCACCGGGATCAGCGTTGCCGCCGTGGTCGTGATGGTGCGGAGCACGCCCAGCGCCGACGCATCGCGCGCGCGGTGCTCCGCGATCAGCAAGTTGGGTACGACGCGGGCAGGTAGCTCGAACAACAGCGAGGGCGCGAGCACGACCAGCGGCGCGAGCGACACGCGCGCGCCGGCGTCGCTCGCCACCATGCCGGGGATAGCCTGCCCCCACCAACCCAGGCTGGCCAGCACCGCTGCGGACGCCGCGCCGAGACCGACCATGATCCAGCCAATGCGGATCGCGACGGCTTTGCGCTCCGGCGCGGCCAGGCTCGGCAGGTGGTACATCAGCGTCTGCGGGAAGCCGAGCGTGACGATCAGCGCTACCGTCTCGTAGACAAGCACCAGCGCCATCAGCTCGGCGATGTCGGCCTTGCCGATGAGGCGCACGAGCAAGAGCGGCAGGAGCGCGCTCGACAAGGTCGCGAGCGTCGTCCCGAATATCAGCGCTCCTGCTTGCGACGACGCGCTGGGACGCCGCGCGCCTTCCGGCTCTTTTTCGGAAGCCGTCATGGGACGCTTACTGCGGCTCCGGCTCCCGTTCGGTTTTGGCGTTCCACGTGGTGATTTCTGCCACGTACTCGAGGCAGCGTCGTGGAGCGACAGGATAGATCACGGCCCGCACCTGCGAGTGCTGCGAGCGCTCGAGCCAGTCGCGAAGAGCGGTCGCCATCTCGGGCCGGGACTATGTCAAAATTTGCGCGTTAGGTCGCGGAGGCCGGGGGAACAACGACGAGGTCGAGCGGCCGAAGGGCTATCGCTTCGGCCCTTGACTGCGTGTATAAGGGCCTATTGCCCGAAGTCCTGGCTCGCGTCACCAGTCGTGCCGTCGAGGGCCCACGCGGCCCGGACGTGCTTCACCGCGTGAAGGTGAAGCGGGAGTGGCTCGTCGCGGGCGAGGTGGTGGAGCTGGAGCTGCCGCGCAACTTGGCGTGCGCTGCCTGCGGCGGCGGCGGTTGCGACCGCTGCGGGCGGGCGGGTGCGATCACGCTGCGTCAGCGTGACGAGCCGGCGGAGGTGGTGGAGGTGACGCTGCCGGCTCGCGGCCGCGACGGCGTGCCGGATTCGCGCGGCATCACGCTGCGCATCCCGGAGCAAGGAGGGCTGCCCCAGGCCGGCTCCGAGCTGCCGCGTGGCCTGCTGCTGCTCACGGTGGTGCCCAGCGCCGAGCCGGATCCGTCCATCAAGCTACTGCGCGGCATTCCCTCCAAGCGGCCGCCAGCCGCCGTCGTGGCTGGCGACGAAATGCCTACGGAGGACGAGGCGGAGGCCCCGCCGCGCCCGAGCGTCGCGCTCGTTATCGTCATCGTCGCGGTGGCGCTCTGGATCTTGCTGCTCATCTGGCTGCGCATGACCGGCCAGGGCTGAGTGCGGCGCTTTTGCTTTGGCTGAAAGCCGAGGGAGGGCGCTAAGCTGAGGCTTAGCCGCATGAACCCGATCTTGATGGCCTTGATCATCGTGAGCCTGTCCGGCGCGTTTGCGTGGAGCGCGCGGCGTCGCTGGCGACTGCTGCAGGTGGGTGACGCCACGTGGGAGAGCCGGGTGGACCGCGTCGGCGACCGCCTCGCAGCCGTGTGGACCTACGCGTTCTGGCAGAAGAAGATGCGCAACTACCTGCTGGCGGGTTTGGCGCATCAGCTCATCTTCATGGGCTTCATCGTGCTGCTCTTGCGCACGCTCGTGCTGTGGGGCCGCGGCTTCGATCCCACCTTCAACTTGTTCGTGCTCGGGCCGGAGCCGGTGCTGGGCCTGCCGCTGGGCGCCATCTACTCGTTCCTGAAGGACGTATTCGCCCTGCTCGTGATCGCAGGCGCGCTGGTGTTCGTCTACTTCCGCGCCATCAAGCACGAGAAGCGCATGACCCTCAGCGGTGAGGGGCTCGTGATCCTGGGCATCATCGTGACGATGATGCTGGCGGACCTCTTGTACGACGGCGCAAGCTTCGCGTTGCGCGAGCGCTTTGCGTCCTCCGTTTGCGACGCCGACGCGGCTTGGTGCGCGCGCGCCAGCACGCTGCTGCTCCCGCTCGGGCCGGCGCAGGGCGCTGGCTTTCACGCCTTCCCGGATCCGGGCGGCTCGCTCGCTTCAGTGCTGGTTTCGGGGCTGTCCGTGCCGGCGCTGGTCGTGCTCGCGCAGGTCGGCTTCTGGACGCACTCGACGTTGGTGCTCGTGTTCTTGAACATCCTGCCGTACTCGAAGCACTTTCACATCATCACGGCGATCCCGAACGTCTTCTTCAGCGATCTGAAGCCGCGCGGCCGCATCGCGCCCCTGGCCGAGAACACCGAGCAGCTGATGGCCGCGGTGGAGAAGGCGACCGAGGGTGAGGATCTGCTGGCAGCTCGCATCGGCTACGCGCGCATCAACCACTTCAGCTGGAAGGACGTGCTGGATTTCTACACCTGCACGGAGTGCGGCCGTTGCTCGGACAACTGCCCGGCGTTCAAGACCGGAAAGCTGCTCTCGCCCAAGCACTTCATCCTGGATTTGCGGAACCACCTGTACGGGCGCACGGAAGAGGTCGAAAAAGACGGACCCAAGCAGCTCAAGCCCGTGGATCTGGTGCCCGAGATCATCCACCCGGACGTGCTCTGGGCCTGCACCACCTGTCGCGCCTGTGAAGAGCAGTGCCCGGTGAACATCACGCCGATGCAGAAGATCATCCAGATGCGCCGCAACCTGGTGGTCATCAAGGGCGAGTTCCCGCAAGAGCTGGGTAAGCCCTTCGAGGGCATGGAGAGCAACGGCAACCCCTGGAACCTGGCTCGCGTGGATCGCACGAACTGGGCCGAAGGCCTCGGGCTCAAGATGTTCTCGGAGAAGCCGGACGCCGAGGTGCTGTTTTGGGTCGGCTGCGCCGCCAGCTACGACGATCGCGCCAAGAAGATCGCGCGCAGCACCGCGCAGCTCTTGCTGGCAGCTGGGGTGGACTTCGCCATCCTGGGCGAGGAAGAGACGTGCACAGGTGATCCAGCCCGCCGCGCCGGCAACGAGTACCTGTTCACGATGCTGGCGGAGACCAACGCCGCCACGCTCAACGGCTACAAAGAGCAGGGCGGCATCAAGAAGATCCTCACCACCTGCCCGCACTGCTTCAACACGCTGACCAACGAGTACCCGGACTTCGGTGCCAAGTTCGAGGTCATCCACCACACGGACTACATGCTCGGGCTCGTGGCGGAGAAGAAGCTCGTGCCCAAGCACGCGGTGAAGAGCCAGGTGGCCTTCCACGACTCCTGCTACCTCGGTCGCTACAACGACATCTACGAGTCGCCCCGCGACATCTTGAAGGCCATCCCGGGCGTGGAGCTGGTGGAGGTGGACGGCTGGAATCGCAAGAAGGGGCTGTGCTGCGGCGCAGGCGGCGCGCAGATGTTCATGGAGGAGCAGAACAAGGATCGCGTGAACGTCAAGCGCACCTTGCAGCTGGTGGACGCGCTGGGTCGGCCCCAAAACGGCGCCAAGCAAGCCATCGCCAGCGCCTGTCCGTTCTGCATGACCATGCTGAAAGACGGCGTGAAGGCGCAGTCCAAGGAAGACGAGATCGAGAACCTGGACGTGATCGAGCTGCTCGCGCGCTCGTGCGGCGTGGGCGATCCCGCGCCCGCCGGCACGGACGCACCGGCCGCCGCTGAGTGACTCGCCGCGTAACCCGGCGGTTTTGCTGCCGGGTTACGCCGCTCTGGCGTTTCCCGGCGCAAGCGTTAGGCTCTGCGGGTCACGCAGATGTCGGAGACCAAATCGATCATCGTCGAGCTCGGGATGGCGGATGCGCCGCCACAGATCGCTCCCGCTGCGCCCGTCGGCTTCGATTGCGATGGCTGCGGCCAGCACTTCGACGAAGAGCCGGCCGGGTGTGGGCTGTTCATGTGGACGCGCGGCGAGGAGATTCGCTGGGAAGAGCCGCCGCTCTACCAGGAGTGCGAGCAGAACGTCACGCTGGACGCGCTGACTCGCTGGGA
>JAEYOT010000894.1 GCA_023411445.1 Pseudomonadota bacterium | reverse complement strand
GCTTGTCAGCGAGCCAGACCGCGACGGCCGCCAGCGAGATGCCGGCGAGGCCGTCCCAAACCCAGTGATGATCGAGGTAATTGGAGCCAACGAACATGGTGACGGCGTACAGGATGTGGATCGGTCGGGTCTTCCAGCTGGCGGCGCGCCAGGCCGTGAGTAGCCCCAGCATCGGGTACGCGCAGTGCATGCTGGGCATGGCGCCGAACACCGACGCAGCGCGCGAGTACAGCTGCTCGTAGTAGGAGACGCCCAGCAGCTGATCCACGCGCAAGAGGCCCGCGGCGCTGGGCAGCGCGTCCATCGTGACGGCGCAGCCGCTCTGGCGGATGTACCAGGGCGGCGCCGCCGGCAGCACCATCCACACCACGAAGGAGATGTAGTTGGCGATGGCGAAGGACCACAGGTAGCGGCGCATGCGCGGCCGGTCCACGAAGTACAGGTAAGCCGAGTAGAGCAACGCTAGGTAGGCGAAGATGGTGTACGGCACCGCGAAGACCACGTCCCAGAACGGCGCGTGGTGCAGCTGAAACCAATCCTGCAGCGTCTGGCCTGGCGCCACGGCGAAGGTGGCAAGCTCCAGCTCTCGCAGCCCGCAAGCCCACACGCGGTCCGCCGTCACGAACACGCGGCGCGCGTAGCGCACGGTGTCGTAACCCAGCGCCACCAGCACGTACGGCGTGATGTCACCGAGGAACGCGCGCGTGCGCGGACCGAACGATGCGAGCGCCACCACCACCAGCGCCAAGAGCACGTGCTCGAAGCGCAGATCGCCGATGAACGCCATCACGAGCGCGTACGCCACCGGCACCAGCGGGAACAGGCGCGTGAGCAGCGTGCGGTGCCGGAGCAGGCCCCAGCGCGCAAGCCGCCCGGGCCGTGTTAGGGTCGGCTCATCATGGCTCAAGCGGCCCTCCCGGCTCGGCTGATCGCAACGTGGTTCGGCTGCGGGCGCTCCCCCAAAGCGCCCGGCACCGTGGGCTCCATCGGCGCGGTGCCGCTGCATTTGGCTCTGTCCACGCTCGGCCCAGTACCACACGCCGCCGCCGTCGTGGCCCTCACGCTGCTCGGCACGTGGGCGGCGGGTGAGGTAGCGCGCGCAGAGGGCATCGAGGATCCGCAGTCGGTCGTCATCGACGAGGTGTGCGGAACGTTGATCGCGATGGGCATGGTCTCGGGCAGCAGTCTCGGGATTCGCGCGCTTTCAATCGGGCTGTTCCGGCTCTTCGACATTTGGAAGCCGGGCCCGATTGACTCCGCTCAGCGCCTGGAGCCAGCCGGCGTCGGCATCATGGCCGATGATGTACTGGCCGGCCTACTGGCGGGAGCTATGGCCTACTCGGCGTCGGTGCTGCTGGGGCGCTGACGCGACGAAGCTCGCCTTCGGCCAGCGAGACGTACGCGGCGCGCAGGGCCCACACCGCGGCCACCAAGCTGAGCAGCGCCATCACGCCGATCACGGACAGCATGGCGACCTCGCTCGGGAAACCAGGCACATCCACCGCGCCCAGCACCAGCGCGAGCAGCAGCAGGACGAGCCGCTCAGCCCGGCGCATGAACAGCGGAGGCAGATGGATGCCCAGGCCTTCGGCGCGAGCCCGCACGTACGAGACCGCGAAGCCCGTCATCATCGCCAGCATCAGCACCGCCGAGGCGAGCGGAGAACGCGAGCAAGCCACGACGAGGCCGAGCAGCGGCAGCGCGTCCGCCAGGCGATCCACCGTTGAATCGAGCAGGGCGCCGAAGCGCGTGGACAGCTGCGCAGCGCGCGCGACGACGCCGTCCAACAAATCGAAGGCGCCACTGACGAGCAGCAGGGCCGCCGCCAGCAGGAACTGGCTACAGCCTGCCGCGACGCCCGAAGCGAGCGCCAAGGAGAGCGACGCGTAGGTCAGCGAGTTCGGCGTTACACCACGCGCGGAGAGCCAGCGGCCCAGATTGAGAACGGAGCCGTACACGCTGCGCGCCAGCTCACTGCGCTCCCAAACACCACCCCGTAGCTTCTTGGTCACCTCGTCGGGTGCGGAAGCAAGCGGATGGGCGAAAGCGTCGGGAGTTGGGAGAGAACCGTCCATGTGCGTCGGCTCGGTGACTCGAGAAAAAGATGAGGCCTACATGGGACCTCGACTGACGGCGCGCAAGCCCCTTGAGTCCGGACTCAACAAATCTTCGCTAAAGGCGGGTGCGGCCGGCAGGCATGTGTTTACTTGAGGGATACTCAAGAATGCAAGTGGCGCGCCGGGCCAGAAGTTAAGCCCAGCGTCATCTGAAAGGCTCTCGAAATGGCTCGGACGGAGATTCCGCTAGTACCTGAAGCTCTTCCGTCCACGCCGAAAGGTCACGTGGCAGCATTCCCGCCGCGTGTCGGAAACGAACGAGCTCGCCGCGCTCAAAATCGACGTAAGTAAAGGAGCGCTCGTAATCACGGTGCAGCGTGCCGGCGTTCACGATCGACAGCGGCCCAAACGTGCGCAGCATCGCGCGGTGCGTGTGTCCGTTCAGGACGAAGCGATAACGTCGCTCGGCGATCAACGTCTGTAGCTCGGTGTTGCACGCGAGGTCGTAGCCTTCGTGGTCGGGCTTGACGCCCACCATGTCGTTCGTGCCCAGGCCATGGCACAGAAGCACGTTGCCGCGCGGTGAGCGGAACTCGCGCGTGCTCGGCAAGCCGGTGAGGTAGGCGCGCGTCTCCGCGCTCACGTCGAAGAGCTGCGTGGCGTGAGGAAGCTCGCGGGCCGTTCCGGCCAAGAGCCAGCGGTCGTGGTTACCACGCACGGCCAGCACGTTCTCTTGCTGCAGCAGCTTGACGCTTTCGTCGAGGTTCCCGGGGCCGTCCGCGATGTCCCCTACCTGCAGTAGCGTCTCCGCGCCGAGGCGCCGGAGCTGCTCGAGCACGAAGGAGAGCGCCTCGTGCTCGCCATGCAAGTCCCCAATCAAGCCAACGCGCCGAACGACCTGCATGGACAGCCTCGCATCATGATACCCACGCTCCGCTCGAGCAAGGCTTGGGCCACGGCGCTGAGCGTGAGCTTCCTTTCCTCGCTCGGCGTTTTGTGGTTAGGGTCGCCCATGCGTCGCGCCTTCGCTTTGGGATTCGTCTATCTCGCCTACGTCGCCTGCGGTGGCTCGGGAGCGCGTCCGGAGCCTGTCTTGGTGGCCGAGCCGGCGCCGAGCGTGAGCGCCCCGCCTCCGCTGGCGAGCGGCGACAGCAGCCAGGCGGAGCCGGCGGCCGCTCCCTCAGCGGGGCAAGCCGCGCCGAAGAAGGCTCCAGAAAAGCCGCAAAAAATCGCCAACAAGAGCTCCGCAGAGGGTGACGACGAGGCCTGCCCCGAGGGCATGCAGCTCGTGGACGGCGAGTACTGCACCAAGGTCGAGCACAAGTGCATCAAGCAGTGGCACGACAAGTCCAACAACAAGGACGTGTGCGAGGAGTTCGAGCCCAAGAGCACCTGCGTCGGGCAGAAGGTGAAGAAGCGCTTCTGCATGGACACGTACACCTGGCCCAACGAGAAGGGCGCGCGCTCCGAGGTGATGAACCGGTTTCACCAAGCGCAGGTGAAATGCGCAGCTGTCGGCAAACGCATGTGCACCGAGAGCGAGTGGACCATGGCCTGCGAAGGTCCGGACATGTTGCCCTTCCCCTACGGCTACGTGCGCGACACCAACAAGTGCCACGGGGACATGGAGTGGGATTCGCCGGACATGAAAAAGGTCGCGGCGCGGGATCCGGCCGAGCTGGCCCGGCTGTGGAAGGGCGTCCCGAACGGCAGCCAGCCGGAGTGCGTGAGCCCCTACGGCGTGGCGGATCTACCTGGCAACACCGACGAGGTCGTCCAGAGCGAGAGCTTCAACGAGCCCGGCTTCAAGGGAAAGTACGACAGCATCCACAGCGGCGGGCCTTGGTACAAGGGCGTCCGCAACCAGTGCCGCCCCAAGATCTACACCCACGACGAGGGGTTTTATTACTACTTCCTCGGCTTCCGTTGCTGCGCCGAGGCGGACGGCAAGCCCACGGAGCCGCTCACCGCCAAGCAGCGCAAAGAGAACTGGAAGTGGGAGCGCGTCGAGCGCACGGCGGGCTTCACCGTCGCCGAGATGAAAGAGGCGCTCGAGAAGAAGAAGCAGGGCAAGTGCACCTGCGCCGACAAGGACACTCGCTGCAAGACCATGTGCGGCACGCTGCTCGGTCCGTCCGCCAAAGACGCCAAGTGAGCGCGAGGGGCCAGCGAGCGGCAGACGCGCTACTGGCCGATGACGCGCTCGAGCTCCGCCACGCGCAGCGCGAGCGTCGCAAAATCCTCGGCCAGCACCGTGACGTGACCGACCTTGCGCCCAGGCCGCGGCTCCTTGCCGTACCAGTGCAGGTGAGCGTCCGGCACGGCCAAGAGCGCCGCCTCGTCCGGCGCGGCCCCAATCAGGTTGAGCATGGCGCTGGGCGAGCGCACTTTCGTGCTGCCCAAGGGCAAACCCAAGATCGCGCGCAGGTGATTCTCGAACTGGCTAGTGCCGGCGCCTTCGATCGTGAAATGACCGGTGTTGTGCACGCGCGGCGCGATCTCGTTCGCCAGCAGCGCGCCGTCCACCTCGAACAGCTCGAGCGCTAGCACTCCCACGTAGTCCAGGCGCGTGAGGAGCTTCTGAACGTGCTGCTCGGCCTGGGCCTGCAGCGAAGCGGTCACGTGCGGCGCCGGCGCCAGCGTCTTGCGGAGGATGCCCTCACGGTGGTGGTTCTCCACCAGCGGGTAGCACGCGGTCTCCCCTCCCCTGCCGCGCACCGCCACGATGCTGAGCTCGCGCTGAAACCTCACGAAGCCTTCCAGGATCAGCGGAGCCTTACCCAGCCGCTCGAACGCTGCGCGCGCCCCCGCGAGATCGCGCAGCACCGCCTGACCTTTGCCGTCGTAGCCGAGCCGGCGCGTCTTCAGCACCGCCGGCAGCCCGACGCGGCCCAGCGCGGCCTCGAGCTCGGCCCAAGACTCGACCGCTTCGAACGCCGGAGTGCCGATGCCGAGCGAGCGAAAGCACTCCTTCTCGTTCAGGCGATCTTGAGCTACCTCGAGGGCGCGCGAGCCCGGAAACACCTGGGTTTGCTGCTCCAGCGCCCGCACCGCCTCGACCGGCACGTTCTCGAACTCGAACGTGACGACGTCCGCTGTAGCCAGCCGCGCGAGCGCGCTCGCGTCGGAGTAGTCGCTCACGGTCAACTCGCCCACCGCGGCGTCCGGCGAGCCAGCCGTGGGGTCGAGGAAGCACGGCTCGAGCCCCAGGTTGCGCGCGGCGATGCCCAGCATGCGTCCGAGCTGCCCTGCGCCGAGCACTCCGACGCGAGCGCCGAGCGTGCTGGGGGCCCTGCTTCGCCTCGACATGGTGCGCGCTACGGGCGAGGATCGGGTTTGTCGAGCACGGCTTGAGTGCGAGCTCGACGGAAGGCGTGCAGAGCGCGGCGGATCTCGGGGTACTTGCCGCCGAGCATCGCCGCGGCGAGCAGCGCGGCGTTGGTCGCGCCCGCCTTGCCGATAGCCAACGTTCCCACCGGAATTCCCGCCGGCATCTGCGCGATGGAGAGGAGCGAGTCCATCCCGCTGAGAGCCTGGCTCTGTACCGGTACGCCGAGCACCGGCAGCACCGTTTTGGCAGCGACCATGCCAGGTAGGTGCGCAGCGCCGCCAGCGCCGGCGATGATGACCTCAAGCCCGCGCTCCTCTGCAGTGGAGGCGTATTCGAACATGAGGTCAGGCGTCCGGTGGGCGGACACGACCTTCACTTCGTGCGCGACTCCTAGCTCCGCGAGGGTTTCCGCAGCGTGACGGAGCGTCTCCCAATCGCTGGAAGAACCCATGATCACGCCCACGAGGGGCTTTTTTTCCGCTGCTTCTACGCTGGGGGACACGAGAGGAGCGCGCACTTTAGCCATTTCGCCGATTTGCGCAACCGGCGCCAGACCGCCACGACCGCTTCGCCGCACTGCGCTAAGCGGCCCAAATGACTAAAGAATGACCTCCATGACGGACGGTAGTCGGTAATTTTCGAGCCGCCCATGCTCCCCGTATTGGTCTTCTTCGTCGTCCACTGGCAGCTGTCGGTCTTCATGCAGACCTTCTTCTTGCACCGCTACGGAGCTCACCAGCAGTTCCGCATGTCCAAGGGGTGGGAGCGCTTCTTCTTCTTGCTCACGTACGTGGCGCAGGGCTCGAGCTTCTTGTCACCGCGCGGCTACGCGATCTTGCATCGCATGCATCACGCGTACAGCGACACGGAGAAGGATCCGCACTCGCCGGTCTTCTACAAGAACGTCTTTACGATGATGCTGGCCACGAAGAAGCGCTACGACGCCTTCGCGTACTACCGTGAGGCGCCCGAGCCGCGCTTCGAGGGCAACTTGCCTTCTTGGCCGGCGCTGGAGAAGCTCGGTCAGAATTGGGTGGCGCGCCTAGCGTGGGTCGCTGCCTACACGGCGTTCTACGTGAAGTTTGCCACCAGCCCCTGGCTGTTCGCTTTGCTCCCTGCGCACTTCATCATGGGGCCGATCCACGGCGCCATCGTCAACTGGTGCGGTCACAAGTACGGCTACCGCAACTACGAGAGCAAGGACGTCTCGCGTAACACGCTGTTCTTCGACTTTCTCACCGCCGGTGAGCTGTTCCAGAACAACCACCACGAGTTCTCGATGAGCCCCAACTTCGCGGCTCGTCGCTTCGAGCTCGATCCGACGTACCCGGTCATCGTGCTGCTGGACAAGCTCGGCATCATCGAGATCGCGACGCCGCAGCGCATGCGCTACCCCCGTCGCCCCGAGAGCGAAGCCGAGACCGAAGCGCCGGTCGCCGCGGAGTGAGCCCGCTCGGGCTACTTCTTGACACGGTAGCGCAGCGAAACGACCGCTGACGGCTCATCGTGAAGCGCACTATAGCGCGGCAGCGTCTTTGAGCAGCTGCGTCAACTGCTCGTCTTCCGACGTGCGGTAGTAGCCGCGCACTTTGCCGGCAGCGTCGACCAGCACCAAGTGCGAGCCGTGGAAGAGCCCGAAGTGCTCAGCGCCGGGCGTGGGCTTGCCTTCCAGCGCCAGCTTGAAGCCTTGCTCGGACGTCTTGCGGAGCACCTCGATGTCTCCGGTGAGAAAGCGCCAATTGGTCAGGTCCGCCTCGTACTGCTTGGCGTAGGCGGCGAGAACGGCAGGCGTGTCGTGCTCCGGATCCACGCTGAAGCTCACGAGCTGCAGCGGCACTCCTTGGGCGGCTGCTTGCTTCTGCAGCTCGCGCATGCGCCGCGTGATGCGCGGGCACACCGTGGGGCAGCGCGTAAACATGAACGCCGCGGCCCACACGCTGCCGCGCAGGCTCTCCGCCGTCACCGCGCGGCCTTGCTGATCCGTGAGCGAGAAAGCGCCCACGTCCCCCAGCTCGGGCGGAGGCTTGCTGCACCCGGGCGCGAAGCAGGCCAGGCTGAGCAGCAGCGCGCGACGCGAGGTTCTGATTGCCGTTCGGCTCACGGCGAGGGCTTACGCGCGCGCCGCCGGATCGTCAACCAGGCGTCGCGTGCCGTCGTAGAGCTCGCGCAGCAGCGCATGCGACGATGCCTTCTCGCCGCGCGCCACCGCCCACACCAGCTCCCGCGCCAGGGTGTTGACCGGCACCGAAAGCCCGTAGCGGGGCGCGCGGGTCACCACCTCGCCATTCAAAAAGTCCACGGCCGGCTCCCGGCCGCGCTCCAACGCTGCCAGCATGGAAGAGCGCATGCGACGGTAGCGCGCGCCCACCGCGAGCATCAAAGCGTGCTTCGTCGCCAGGGCCATCGACGCCTTACGCTGCTCCTCCCCCACCAGCGCCAGCCACTCCAGATCGACCGTTCCGGCTACCTTCTCGAGCCGGACGCCCTCCGCGCGCGCGACGCTCACGACCTCGGTCAAGATCTCCAGCGCCAGGCGCCGTACGAAGCGCAGCTTGAGGAGCTGCCCGAGGCGCTGTCCGCCCAACGTGCCCAGCGTCGAGACGGCGCAATTGATGGCCAGCTTGCTCCAGCGCACGCCCGCCAGGTTCTCCGTGATCGTCACAGGGCCGACCACCTCCAGCAGCCGCGCCAGCTCCATCAGGTTCGATGCGTCGCCGCCCGGTAACACACCGAGCGAGAAGCCGCCGGCCGAGGTGCGCTCATAGACGCCGGGCTCCAGCATTGAAGCGCCCCACGCCACCACGCCGCCCACGACGCGCTCCGCTCCTGCGAAGGACGCCACGCGCTCTTCGCACAGGCCATTCTGGAAACAGACCAGCTTGCCTCGCGGCGCGAGCGCCGTCAGCACGCTCTGCGCCGCCGCCTCGACCTGCGGGGGCTGAACAGCTAGCAGCGCCCAGTCGAACTCGGCCCCTGGCGGGAGCTCGCTCAGCACCTCCGCCGGGGCACCGGCGCGACCGGCGGCGTCGCCGCGCAAGCGGAAGCCACGCTCACGCAGCG
>JAEYOT010000879.1 GCA_023411445.1 Pseudomonadota bacterium | reverse complement strand
GGGTAGGCACCCGTGTTGGTCCAGTTGCCCGGCGTGCCGGTGCCGAGCGTGTGCGCCGGCGTCGCCGCGTACTGCCCGGTGCCGAGCGCCGCGTGCTGGCCGGTGCCGAGCGCTGCGTGCTGCCCGGTGCCCACCACTTGATGCGCCGACGGCATGGGCGCGCGCGCTGAGGCGTTGAGCGCGGCCGCGAGCTGCGGACCTGCGCCGGCGGCCCACTGCTCGAGCGCTTGCTGGAACTCGCGCGCTGACTGGAAGCGGGCCGAGGGCTCGCGCGCCATCGACTTGTTGACGATCGCCGCGAACGTCGGATCCAGCTCGGGGACGACTTGCTCGACCGGTCGCGCTTGCTCCAGCACGATCTTGAAGAGCAACTCGTTGAAGGTGTCCGCGTTGAACGGCACCTCGCCGGTGATGGCCTCGTACAAGATCACGCCGGCTGCATACAGATCCACGCGGTGATCCAGCTCGCGCGAGCCCTTGGCTTGCTCGGGCGCCATGTAATACGGCGTGCCCATCACGGCGCCCGTGCGGGTCATGCTGAAGCCGCTGTCGCCGCTCATCTGGTTGAACTTGGAGATGCCGAAATCCAGCAGCTTCACGAAGTCCGCCTTGCCGCCGCGGCTCTTCAGCAAGTACACGTTATCCGGCTTCAGATCGCGGTGGATGATGCCGGCGCCGTGGGCAGCAGCCAGCGCCTCCAGCAGCTGATGCACGATGGGATACACCTCGCCAGCGGTCAGCCGGCCGCGCGCGCGGATGCGGCTGGACAGCGAGTCCCCATCCATGAACTCCATGACCATGTAGCGGTCACCGCTCGGCAGGTTGCCGAGATCCAGCACCTCCACGATGTGCTCAGACCCGATGCGCCCGGCGGCTTGCGCCTCACGCTCGAAGCGCGCGACCGCCTCCGCCGTCTGCGCCACGCCGGCGTGCAGCACCTTGATCGCCACGCGGCGATGGATGCGCATGTTCTCGCCTTCATAGACGGCGCCCATCCCGCCTTCGCCGATCAAGCGAACGATTCGATACTTGCCGTCGATGAGGTCGCCGGTGGAAAGTGACATGCGCTAATTTTCAGGGGGGTAAAGCCGCTGCCTGAGCCCTAAGGAGCAGCAGTTAACGGTAGCACGGCGGAAGCGCGGATTCCCAACGCGTGGGCCGAATCTATCCGCCAAAAGCCGTAGTACGCACGAAAGGCGCGGAAGTTCCCGCCGAGAGCACTGTGATACAAGGTAGGCCCATGCACAGCGTTCGTGTGGATCGAGACGCCCGGGCCATCCGTCCAGTAGGTGTGGAGCCCGGCTTCCACCGCTTGTCCGAGGGCTCTGTGCTGTACCGAGCCGGCGGCACGGTAGTGCTGTGCACGGCCTCGATCGATCCTGCCGTCCCGGAGTTTTTGGTCGGCCGCGGCAAGGGCTGGATCACGGCGGAGTACCAGATGCATCCGCGCTCGAATCCGAAGCGGCGCGAGACGCGCGACGGTCGCGATCGGCCGCTCGGCGGCCGCGCGCGCGAGATCCAGCGCTTGATCGGGCGAGCGCTGCGCGCCGCGATCGATCTCGAAGCCTTCGGCGAGCGCAGCATCCACGTCGACTGTGACGTGCTGGAGGCGGACGGCGGTACCCGCACCGCGTCCGTGACCGGCGGCTTCATCGCCTTGGCCCTGGCGCTGGCCAAGCTGGGCGCGTCCGGCAAGCTGCGCGGGCCGGTAATCCGCGATCAGATCGCCGCCGTCAGCGTCGGGCACGTCGGCGGAGAGCTGCTTTTGGACCTCGATTACAAGGAAGACTCCACCGCGCGCGTGGATCTGAACGTGGTGGCGACCGAGCGGGGCGGCATCGTCGAGATCCAAGGCACCGCGGAGGGGGAAGCGGTGCCGCGCACGGACATCGACAAAATGACGGACTTGGCGCTCGAGGGCATCGCCCAGCTGTGCGAGGTGCAGCGCCAGGCGCTCTCGCTCTCGGGCGTGGAGCTGGATCAGCTGCTGATCCGGAAGAGCTGAGCTGTGCGGCTCGCGGTTGGCACCTGGGACACCGACCTGGTGCAGGCGCTCGGCTTGGGCGCGGAGGCGCTGCGTCTGGCGCACGGCGGCGAGCCAGCTTTGCTCAGCGCCTGCGCGGAGGGAGAGGCGCTGGTGCTCGGCCGTGTGCAGCGCCTCCCCACGCTGCGGCGCCGCTCCGCTGCGAGCTTTGCGGCGCCGCTCTTGCGCCGCTTCACCACGGGCACGGAAGCGCAGCTCGCCGGCCCCACGCTGTACCACGCGCTCGCGCTGCCGCGGGTGGACGCGCTGTTCCCCGACGCCAAGCCGCGCACCTTGCTCAATCGGAACTTGCGCGCGCTGCTGCGGGGTTACGCGGCCGCGAGCGTACCGCTGCGCTACTTCGGCACGGAGGTGCTCGCGCTGCTCGGTCACCCGGTGGCCCTCGTTGGCTACGACGTGAGCGAGCAAGGCGCCGTCTTGATCGAGGTGCTGCTCGGCTTGCAACAGCCATGCGTGG
>JAEYOT010000874.1 GCA_023411445.1 Pseudomonadota bacterium | reverse complement strand
GGCGTGTACATCGTGACGAAGCGCTTGGGCGACTCCACCTCTTGCGCGCGAGCGCGCGGAGCCAGCGACGGCAGCCACGGGAGGGCTAGTGCGGCGCCGGAGGCGGCGCGCAGCAGCGTGCGGCGAGAGAACGAGCGCTGCTTCATGGCGCCTCCGTGATGGCAGGCCGATACAAGAATGCGTCCGTCTGAGTGAGCGCCACCAGCAGCTCCTTCAAATTGCCTTCCGTCTGCGCGAATTTCTCTCGCACCTGCGAGACGCTGCACTCATCCTCCGGCTGCTCCTGCCGCCCGAACGTGTAGCGGTACCAGTTGGTGGCCAAGCAATCGCGCGCCATCTGACTCTGGGCGATGCGGTTGGAGAGCTCGATGGCGCCACCAAATGCGCCCTCCAGCGCTTCCTCGCCGATTTGGAACACCTCACCGCTCTCGTCCACTTCCAGCCCGTTCTCGGTCGCGCGGTAGCGGCCGAGCTGGTCGTAGCGCTCGAAGCCGAAGCCGATGCCGTCGATCAGGCGGTGACAGCTGGCGCAGGAGGGCTGCTCAGTGTGCTGGCGAAAGCGCTCGCGCGTCGTCGCGTTGGGATCGGGATCCGGCGGGATGGTGTTCACGTTCGGCGGAGGAGCCGGCACGGGCTTGCACAGGATGCGCTCGCGCACGAACGCGCCGCGGATGACCGGCGCCGTTTGATCCGAGTGAGCGAGCAGGGCCATCAGCCCCGGCTGCGTCAAGAGCCCGGCGCGCGGCTCTGCCATCATCTGCGGCTCGAAGCCGGACGTGGTGACGTTGCCGCCGTACAAGGGCGAGAGCGTCTCATCCAGCCACACCTGGGGTGCTGAGAACAGGCGCTCAAAGCTACCCTCCGGCCCGAAGTAGGCGTCGTCGATGAAGTTGTCGAGCGATTGGCGCAGAGACGCGCTCACCTCGGTCGGCGCAAGCTCGCTGCCCACGCGAACCGCGCCCTGCAGGCGCGACAAGCCGAGCCATTGCTCGCTGAAATCCCGCACGATATCGCGCGCGCGCCCATCCTCCAGCATGCGGCGCGCTTCGCGCTCGACGTCCGCCGGCGTCAGCAAGCGGCCCTCACCGGCAGCGGCGAGCAGATCATCGTCCGGCAGCGAGCCCCACAGGGCGAAGGAGAGCCGACCTGCCAGCTCGTACGGACCGAGCGCGATGGCGCCGCTCTCCGGCGTGGCAGAGCGCAGCGACTGCACCCGATACAAGAACTGGGGTGATTGCAGCACCGCTTGGATCACGAGCTCCACGCCCTTCGCGTAGCTGTCGGAGAGGCCCGACTCGAACAAGCGCTGTAGGGGTAACAGCTCCGCCTCCGTCGCGGGCCGGCGGAAAGCGCGCGTGGTGAGCGAGGCGACGAAGTCATGACCGCACGCCATTTCAGCAGCGCCTTCTGCGCACGGCGCCAGCTTGCTCAGCTTGTTCTTCACGGCGCGCGCAGCCACGCCTTCGGCCGCCGTCAGGTAGCTCTCCACCAGGAGAGGGCTTGCGACGTTGGCGCTCGCGTAGGTGCGGTAGCCATCCACCTCGTTCTCGGGCGGGAACTCACGCGCCGGGCTAGTCGTATCCCCGAATAGGTCACGCACCGCGTTGTCGTATTGAAAGCGGGTCAGCGGGTGAAGCGGCGCAGCTCCCGGGCTCTTTTCCTCGCAGGTGAGCGGCCCCGCCGGCGGTCCACCGGCAGCGCCCTCGCTTCCGGGCGATGACTGCTCACAGCCGAGAGCGCCCAAAACGAGCAGCGGCAGAGCAAAGATACCCCAGCAACTGAGACGCATTAGATCGCGTCTAAGGGTGCCCTCGGAGGGTTGCTCGGTCAATGAAATCGGCCAAGCGTTCGAGCATTTCGCTACGATGCGGACATGCCGCTCCTCCACGTGCGCTCATCCTCCCCACCTCTCAGCGATGGCGGCCAAAGCCTCTTACGGGAGCTCTCCGCGGAGCTGGCTCGCGAGCTGGGCAAACCTGAAAGCTACGTGATGGTGAGCCTCGAAAATAACAGCACCATGCTCTTCGGCGGCACCAGCGAGCCCGCGTGCTTCGCGGTCTTGAAGAACATCGGCACCTTCGCGCCTGCCCAAACGGAGCGCCTCAGCGCCCTGTTGACGGCGCGCCTGGCAAAGGCGCTGGGCGTCGCCCCCAGCCGCATCTACCTGGAGTTCGTGAACGCGCAGGGCCACCTGTGGGGTCACGACGGCAGCACGTTCGCCTAGCTCGTCGCAGCCGTCAGCTCAAGCCCGCCGGCTGTCCCGGAGGCGCGCCCGGAACGGGCGTACCGGGCGGTACGTTGACGGCCGTGTCGTCGCCCTCGATCTTCTCTTCGAAGTACTCGCCGCCGCGGTACTCGGTGCGGGTGCGGCGTCGGCCAAACAGGGCGTCGGCGTCCGCGAAGTTCATCGCTTCGCGCAGCACGTCGTCCATGTGGTCCACCAGCACGATGCGCAGGCCGCGGAGGACGCGCCGGGGTACCTCTTTGAGGTCCTTCCGGTTCTCGCGGGGGACGATCACGGTCTTGATGCCGTTGCGGTGAGCGGCCAAGAGCTTCTCTTTCAAGCCGCCAATCGGCATCACGCGCCCGCGCAGCGTGATCTCACCCGTCATCGCCACTTCAGTCTTCACCGAGACCTTGGTGAGCGCGCTGGCGATGCTGGTCGCCATCGTGACGCCCGCGCTCGGCCCATCTTTGCGCACGAAATCCGGGAAGTGCACGTGCACGTCGATCGTCTGATAAAAATCTGGCGACAGCTTGAAGATGCTGGAGCGAGAGCGCACGTAGCTCATCGCCGCCTGAGCGGACTCCTCCATGCCCTTCTCGAGCAGGCCGGTGATGACCAGCTTGCCCTTGCCGGCGACGACGCTCACCTCACAATCCAAGATGTCCCCGCCGTGATCGGACACGCTGAGGCCGTGCGTGAGACCGATGCCGTCTGCCTCTTCCTTCTTGCCCAGCCGGTACTTCGGCACGCCCAAGAAGGTCGGGATGTCCATGCCCTTGATCTCGATCTTCTGATCTTTACCCTCACGCACGACCTTCAGCGCGGCCTTGCGGCAAACGCTGGCGATCTCGCGCTCCAGTGAGCGAACGCCGGCCTCGCGCGTGTAGTGGTGAATGATGGTGCGGATGGCGTTCTCGCTGAACGTGAGGTCCACGTCCTCCAAGCCGCACTCCTTCTTCTGCCGCGGGATCAGGTACTTCTCGGAGATGTTCAGCTTCTCGAACTCGGTGTAGCTCGTCAGCTGAATGATCTCCATGCGGTCCTGCAGCGGTACCGGGATGCCACTCAGGGTGTTCGCGGTCGTGATGAACATCACGTCGCTGAGATCGTAGTCCAGATCCAGGTAGTGATCGTTGAAGGTGCTGTTCTGCTCCGGATCCAGCACCTCGAGCAGCGCTGCCGCGGGATCCCCGCGGAAATCAGTGCTCATCTTGTCGATCTCGTCGAGCAAGAACAGCGGGTTGTTCGAGCCCACCTTCTTCAGGCTCTGCACGATCTTGCCGGGCAAGGCGCCGATGTACGTGCGCCGGTGGCCGCGGATCTCAGCTTCATCCCGAACACCGCCCAGCGATAGCCGGGTGAACTTGCGACCGGTGGCGCGCGCGATGCTGCGGGCGATGCTGGTCTTGCCGACGCCGGGCGGTCCGACGAAGCACAGGATCGGCCCCTTCAGCTTCTTGGTCAGCGCCTGCACCGCCAAGTACTCGATGATGCGCTCCTTCGGCTTCTTCAGGCCGTAATGATCCTCGTCCAGGATCTTCTCCGCCTCCGCGATGTCGAAGCGCTCTTCGGTCTTGTCCTGCCACGGCAGGCTCAAGATCCAGTCCACGTAGTTGCGTACGACAGTCGCTTCCGCGCTGGTCGGGTGCATCATCTTGAGCTTCTTCAGCTCCTTCTTCACCTTACCGAGCGCCTCTTCGGAGAGCTTCTTGGCCTTGAGCTTCTCCTCGATTTCCGCGATCTCGTTCTTGAACTCGTCGCGCTCGCCGCCACCCAGCTCCTTCTGGATGGCCTGCATCTGCTCGTTGAGGTAGTACTCCTTCTGCGTCTTCTCCATCTGCTTCTTGACGCGAGAGCGGATCTTCTTCTCCACTTGGAGAATCTCGATCTCGGCCTGCATCAACTCGTACAGGCGCTCGAGACGCTTCTTGGCGTCTTCCATTTCGAGCAAGGCCTGACGATCGCTGAGCTTGATGGTCGGCAGATTGGCCGCGATGGTGTCGCTGAGCTTGCCGGCATCATCGATGCTCTGCACGCTCATCAGCACCTCGGGCTGAACCTTCTTGTTGAGCTTGACGTAAACCTCGAACGTGCTCTGCACGCTGCGGATCAGCGCCTCCACCTCGACGTCCGCCGGGATAGCCTCTTGAATCTCTTCCAGCTCGACCTGGAAGAAGTCCGGCGACTCCAGGTAGCGGCGTACGCGCGCGCGCTGCCGGCCCTCGACCAGCACCTTCACGGTGCCGTCCGCCAAGCGCAAGAGCTGCACGATGGTGCCTAGCGTTCCGACGGCGTAGATGTCGTCCGGCGTGGGATCGTTCGTCTTGGCGCTGCGCTGCGCCGCGAGGAAAATCTCCTTGTTCTGCGCCATCGCCTCGTCCAAGGCGGCGATGCTGCGCTCACGCCCCACGAACAGCTGCGACACCATGTGGGGGAACACGATGATGTCGCGCAGCGGCAGCGCGGGCACGACGCGCTTGCCAGCAGAACCCGTATTACCGTCGTTTTTGAAGAACATGTTTGACTACAGCCGGGTCGACGGCAGGCCGGCGGGGCGCGAGCGGCGGGGCAACGGCCCCGCGTCAGCCAACGCCGGCTTCCTTGTGGTAGACGATGAGAGGTGCGTCGCCCTTGTTGACGGCGTCCTCGTTGACGACGACTTCTTTGATGCCCTGCTTGGAAGGCACGTCGTACATGACGTCCAGCATGGCCTCTTCCATGATGGCGCGGAGGCCGCGGGCCCCGCTCTCACGGGTGAGCGCCTCGCGTGCGATAGCCTGCAGCGCGCCCTTCGTGAACTTGAGCTTCACGCCGTCCATCTCGAACATCTTCTGGAACTGCTTCACCAAGCTGTTCTTCGGCTTGGTCAAGATGTCGATCAAGGCGTCCTCGCTCAGCTCGTGCAAGGTGGCGATCACCGGCAGGCGACCGATGAACTCCGGGATGAGGCCGAACTTCAGTAAGTCTTCCGGCTGCACCTCGTTGAGGAGCTGGCCGAGCTTCATGTCGTTCTTGCTCTTCACGTCCGCGCCGAAGCCCATGCGCGACTGACCTAGGCGGCGCTGGATGATCTGATCCAACCCGACGAAGGCGCCGCCGCAGATGAACAGGATGTAGCTCGTGTCCACCTGCAGGAAGTCTTGCTGCGGGTGCTTGCGGCCGCCCTTGGGCGGCACGTTGGCGACGGTGCCCTCGATGATCTTGAGCAGCGCCTGCTGCACCCCCTCGCCCGACACATCCCTCGTGATGGAAGGGTTGTCGGACTTGCGGCTGATCTTGTCGATCTCGTCGATGTAGACGATGCCGCGCTGCGCCCGCTCCACGTCGTGGTCCGCGTTCTGCAGCAGCTGGACGATGATGTTCTCGACGTCCTCACCGACGTAGCCGGCTTCAGTCAGGGTGGTGGCGTCCGCGATCGCGAACGGCACCTTGAGGATCTTGGCGAGGGTCTGCGCCAAGAGCGTCTTGCCGGACCCGGTGGGGCCGAGCAGGAGGATGTTGCTCTTGCCGAGCTCCACATCGTCCGTCTGCACCTTGGTGTCGATGCGCTTGTAGTGGTTGTACACCGCAACGGAGAGCACCTTCTTCGCGCGGTCCTGACCCACTACGTAGTCGTCGAGGATGGCCTTGATCTCTGCCGGCTTCGGCATCGGATCCGAGCCGCCCGTGGGCTCGTCCTTCTCGACCTCTTCCGCAATGATGTCGTTACAGAGCGCGATGCACTCGTCGCAGATGTAGACGGTGGGACCCGCGATGAGCTTTTTCACTTCCTTCTGGGATTTTCCGCAGAAGGAGCAGCACAGGTTCCCGTTGGATTCGTCTCGCCTTCTCTCCACGTTTTCGCTCTCTGTCGCTGCCGGATGTTGGGATTATCGTTTCAGAATTCGTGAAATTGTAAGGCCCATCGTCGCCGCTCGCAAGACTCGCTTGCCGCGGACGAGCCTAATCCACTAAGCGGCACGTGCGGTGCGGAGCCTAAGTGGCACGTTGACACACTCGCCGCAGACGCCGAAAACCGGGGCGCCGCCTCAGCAGTAGCAGCCCCCGGAACCTGTGCGATTCCGGGGTGATACCGCTCGAACCTCACACCAAACGTCAGGGCTTCTCGACCTTCTTCTTGTGCTCGAAGATTTCGTCGATGATGCCGTATTCCTTGGCCTGCTGCGCGCCCATGTAGAAGTCACGCTCGATGTCCTTGGCCAGCTCGTCACGGTTCTTGCCCGTGCTCTTGACCAGGATGTCCGTGAGCACGTCCTTCATGTGACGGATTTCGCGCGCTTGGATCTCGATGTCCGTCGCTTGACCGCGCGCGCCGCCGAGCGGCTGGTGGATCATGATGCGCGAGTGCGGGAGGACGAAGCGGCGTCCCTTCATACCTGCGCCTAGCAGCACGGCGCCCATGCTGGCGGCCTGACCGACGCAGATCGTGCTGACGTTGCAGCGCACGTACTGCATCGTGTCGTAGATGGCGAGGCCAGCCGTCACCACGCCGCCTGGGGAGTTGATGTAGAGCTGGATGTCCTTGTCCGGATCTTCGCTCTCCAAGAACAAGAACTGGGCGATGATGATGTTGGCGACGTCGTCGTCCACCGCGCTGCCGAGGAACACGATGCGGTCCTTCAGGAGCCGCGAAAAGATGTCCCAGGTGCGCTCGCCGCGGTGGGTCGTCTCCACCACGTGGGGGTAGATGATGTTGGCTTCGGGGCGGTGATTGACCCGCTCCAGGATGTCCATGGCCTGCGCACGAGTTTCAGGTCGCTTCATCTTGCTTCGTCCTCTCTACTCCACTTCGCTGCTCGATGGGGCCCGTCCCATCGATCTCGTGCCCCTACGTCACAAAATCAAGCTACCCCAATGGGCAGGCTCGAGAAAGAGCGTCTCGGTTGGGGTCCAGCCTGGGCGGTACCCCAACCGGCGGCGCCGTAGCGACCCGAGCGCGGCTCAGGCCTCTTCAATCTTGGCCTTCGCCTCGATGATGTCGAGCACCTTGTTCTCGAGGATCATGCCGATGAGCATCTCCCGCTTCTTCTGATCCTTGTACTGCGCGCGGACCTTGGCCAGGTTCTGCCCGGTCTGCTCGGCCAGCTCCTTCAAGCCGTTCTCGATTTCCTCGTTGCCAATCTGGATGTTCTCCTTCTTGGCAATCTCGGCCATCAGCAAGCCGGCGCGGACCTTGATCTCGCTGTCTTCCACCAGCTTGCCGCGAAGCTCCTCGCCGAGGCCGGTGACGCGCTGGCCCTGGCTGCGGGCGCGGGTCAAGATCTCCTGCTCGGTCAGGCGCATTTGGCGCTCCACCAGTGACGGGGGCACCGGCACCGGGTTGGCCTTGACCAGCTCCAGCACCAGCTGCTCTGCCAGCTGGTTATCGCTCTGCTCCTTGGCCTGCGCCTCGAGCTTCTTCTTGATGTCTTCCTTGAGCGCGGCCAGCGTCTCGAACTCGCCCACGTCCTTGGCGAACTCGTCGTCAGCAACCGGGAGCACGCGCTCCTTGATGTCCTTGACGGTGATCGCAAACTTCGCCGTCTTGCCCGCCAGCTTGGGGTGCGGGTGCTGCGCCGGCATGGGCACCTCGGCCTCCGCCGTCTCGCCGACGTTCTTGCCGAGCACAGCCTCTTCCAGCTGCGGCAGCAGCGTACCGCTGCCAAGCTCCATCGGCAGATCGGTGGAGCTTGCGTCCTCCAGCGTCTCGCCGTCTACCGAGACCGTGAAGTCCAGCGTCACGGTGTCGCCGCTAGCGGCGGGACGCGGCGACTTCGGCGGCTCGAGCGTGGAGTGCACGCGGCGCACGCTGTCCAGCTCCTTCTCGATCGCCTCTTCGGTCACCTCGACCTTGGCGCGCTTGGCGCCCAGGCCTTCATAGGTCACGCCGGTGATCTCCGGCAGCACCTCGACGCGAGCCTTGTAGGAAAACGGCTTGTTCTCTTCCACGCCCTGCGTCTCCACGGCGGGAGACGTGACGGGCTGCATCTTCTGATCGGTCACGGCTTGCGGAAACGTCTCGTCCACGAGCTTCTGCGCGACGTCGGCCGCGATGCGTGCGCCGTAGAGGTGCGACAGCACCTTGCGCGGCGCCTTGCCGGGGCGAAAACCGCTCACGCGGGCGGTGCGCGCGACCTGGTTGTACGCCTTCTCGAGCTCCGTCTTCACGTGCGCGACGCCCACCTCGACGTCGAACTCCACTAGAACGGGGCTCAGCCTCTGAACGTTGACTTGCATCTCGACCATGACAGCGGCGGCAGACCTTACATGCCGCGCAAGTAACGTCAACGTTCCTGAAGGCAAAATCGCGCGCGAAAAGCGCGCATCGAGCGCGCGAGCACGCGACAACAAAAAAAGCGAACCCCCTACGGAGGCAGCCGCAGGGGGTTCAAGACCGTCCCGGGAGGGGGACGTGAAGACTGGAGCTGACTTACTCGTCCTGCTCGGCCGCCCAGAGCTTGGCCTCGAAAGGATCGAGGTCGAAGTCGAGCTCTTGCGCGCCCGTCGACTCGATTTCGTCGGACGAGGACCACCCGATACGCATGTCGGGCCGCAGCAGATCGCGCTCGAAGTCAGCGAAAGTGGAGTAGTTCTTGGGCGAGGCCATGGCTGGAGGAATCTCCTTTGGACGAGGGCTCAGACGCGGGATGTGGGTCGGGAGGCCGGGTGTGACGGCCGAAGGCTGACGACGTTGGCGGGCCGCGGCGTCCTCGAGGGCTCGAAGAACTTCTGCTGCAGAATCCTTTCCTGCGCGGCTGTCCCCTGCTCCACTTGGAGCGCCTGGTTGAGCCGAGAACGCAGAGAAGAAAGCTGGTAGGGAGTCCGTCGTTTCAAGGAAGCCTACTTACACCTACATCTACGCACACAGTACGACAGCGGAGCCTATGGTCCAAAAAATCCACGCAGCGTCAGCGCATTTCGATAAGGGCTGCGCCGCCATTTGCTCGCGCTCACGCAGCGCATGTAGGGTCGCGGCCGAGGCATGAGCGGACCGACCATCATCGCGATCGCCAATCAGAAGGGCGGCGTCGGCAAGACGACGACGGCCGTGAACCTCGCGTCGAGCCTGGCCGCCGCCGAGAAGCGCGTGCTGCTGGTGGACATGGATCCGCAGGGCAACGCTTCGAGCGGCGTGGGCGTGCGACCGGGCACGACCGAGCGCACCATCTACGACGCCCTGATCGGTAGCTCTACGCTGCAAGGCGTCGTGCAAAAGACGCAGCAAGCCATGCTCGATCTGGCGCCGGCGACGCAAGACCTGACCGCCGTCGAGTACGAGCTGTTCGACGACGATCGCGGGACGCACCTGCGCAGCGTTCTGAAGAGCGCCCACGGCTACGACTTCGTGATCATCGACTCCCCGCCCTCGCTCGGCGTGCTCACGCTCAACGTCCTGGTCGCCGCTGAGCGCGTGATCGTCCCGCTGCAGCCGGAGTACTATGCGCTGGAAGGCATCACGTACTTGATGGCCACGATCGACCGCGTCCGCAGCTCCCTCAACCCGCAGCTCACGGTGGAAGGCATCGTGCTCACGATGTGGGATCCGCGCAATCGCCTGGCGCACCAAGTCGCCGACGAGGTGCGCAAGCACTTCCGCGTGTTCGACTCGATCATCCCGCGCAACGTGCGCCTCTCGGAGGCGCCTTCACACGGCTTGTCCGCCATCCTTTACGACGTGGGCAGCAAGGGGGCGCAGGGCTACCTGAGCCTGGCGCACGAGCTGCTGGGAGCGCCGGCGTGAACGATCCGAAGAAGCCGGTGCGTGGTCTCGGTCGCGGTCTGGACGCGCTCTTGCCGGCCCGCATGCCCAGCGCTGCCGAGCGCCCGGCGCCGAGCCCTGGTGGCGGCAGCGGCGCCAGCTATGGCGAGGGCAACGTCTTCTCCTGCCCGATCGACAAGATCGTGCCGCAACGCGGCCAGCCTCGTCAGCACTTCGACTCCGAGCGGCTGGACGAGCTGGCTTCGTCGCTCCGCGAGCATGGCCTGCTCGAGCCGCTGGTGGTGCGCCGCCGCCCGGGCCAGGACGATTTCGAGCTGATCGCGGGCGAGCGCCGCTGGCGAGCCGCGCAGCGGGCGGACCTCAAGCAAGTCCTGGTGGTGGTGCGCGACGTCTCCGCCAAGGACGCCTTCGAGCTGGCCTTGATCGAGAACATCCAGCGCGAAGATCTCGACCCGATCGAGTTCGCCGAAGCCATGGATCGCCTGGTCAAGGAGCACGGCTACACGCAGGACACCCTGGCGCAGCGCGTGGGCAAAGATCGCTCCACCATCGCCAACGCCTTGCGCCTGCTGCGACTGCCGCCGCAGGTGCGCGAGAAGGTCGTGCTCGGCGAGCTGAGCGAAGGCCACGCGCGCGCCCTGCTCGGCGCGCCCGACGACAAGCAGCTGTCGGAGCTCGCCGACAAGGTGGTGCGGGGGCGGCTCAGCGTGCGCCAAACCGAAGCTTTGGTGCGCTCCGCCAAGGACGGGAAGACAACGCTGGGCACCAAGGGCGCCGGCAAGGAGAAGCCCGCCAACGTGCGTGACTTGGAGGCGCGCCTGACCAAGCGCCTCGGGACCAAAGTCGAGGTGCGGGAGCGCGACGGCAAGGGGGAGATCGTCGTGAAATATTCAGACTGGGACGAGCTGGATCGCATCCTGGACGTGATCCTCTGAATCGCCGTGCGCCCCCGCGGCGGCGCGATTTTTGATGCATTGGCCGACTCCACCCCCACCTCACCGTAGTGGAAGCGGAGCGGAGAGGCGCACGATGAGAAGGCTGGTTACAATCGTGATCGCGGGGCTTGGCATACTGGCCTCGGCCTGCAGCGGCTCGTCCAAGGGGAGCTCACGGGAGGAGTGCGTGCCCGGCACCGCGCAGTGCGGCGCTCTCGAGTGCATCCCCAACACCAAATTCTGCAAGGACAGCTCCGTGTGGAAGTGCGGGCCGGGCGGGGACAACAGCTGGCTGACCGAGGTCTGTACCGGCAGCAATA
>JAEYOT010000851.1 GCA_023411445.1 Pseudomonadota bacterium | reverse complement strand
CGTTCGAGCCGCCGCCGACGCAGGCGTACACGCGCTTGGGGAGCTGTCCGGTGCGCTCCAGCACCTGCTTGCGCGCCTCCTGGCCGATGATCGACTGGAAGTAAGTCACCATTTCGGGGAAGGGGTGGGGGCCGCACGCGGTGCCGAGCACGTAGTGCGTATCATCCATGTTGGAGACCCAGTCGCGGAAGGCTTCGTTGATGGCGTCCTTCAGGGTGCGTGAGCCCTCCTGCACCGGTACCACGGTCGCGCCCAGGCGCTCCATCCAGAACACGTTCGGGCGCTGCCGCTCGACGTCCAGCTCGCCCATGTAGATGGTGCAGTCGAAGCCGAACTTGGCGGCCATGGTCGCGGTCGCCACGCCGTGCTGTCCGGCGCCCGTCTCGGCGATGACACGCTTCTTCCCCATGCGCTTCACGAGCAAGCCTTGCCCCATCACGTTGTTGGCCTTGTGCGCGCCGGTGTGGTTCAGGTCCTCCCGCTTGATGTAGATGCGCGCGCCGCCGAAGTGCTGCGTGAGGTTCTCGGCGAAGGTGAGCGGCGTCGGCCGGCACGAGTACTGACCCATCAGCTCTACGTACTCGCGCCAGAACGCCGGATCGCTGCGCGCGGCCTCGAACGCTTGGTTTAGCTGCTCGAAGGTGGCGTGTAAGATCTCGGGGATGAAAGCCCCGCCGAAGCCCTGAAAATAGCCGTTTTGCGCGCGGATGGGTTCACTCATATTCGTACCTCGACTCCAATCACCTGCGAGAAGACGAGCTGGTCCGTCCGGCAGTACAGCTCGGAGAAGACGGCGCGCGGCGCGTTCGGGAAGAACAAAGCGCGCTTGACCAGCAGCAGCGGGCTAGACGGCGAAAGCTGCAGCGCCTGGCGCACATCCTCGGGCGGACAGGCGACGCGGAAGCTCTGCTCGGCGTGGGTCGCCTTGAGGTAGTAGCGCTCCTCCACCACGCGCGAGAGCGACGCGCCCTCGAGCTCCAAGCGATCCAGACCCGGGAATACTTGCGGCGAGAAGTACAGGCGCTCCAGCAGCACGGGGCCTTCTTCGACGTAGCTCAGGCGCGTGAGCACGAACGCTTGCTGCTCGGAGAACGGGTTGTCCTCGTCGCGGGCGACGCGCTTCAGCGCTACCTTGCCCAAGAGCTTGCTATTCGGCTCCACGCCGCTCTCACGGAAGCTGGTGGTGGTGCCGGCGAGCGAGAACAGGTCCACGCGGCGCGGGGCTTCTCGCACGAAGGTGCCGGAGCCGCGCCTGCGCTCGATCAAGCCGCGCTGCACGAGCAGCTCCGTGGCTTGCCGGACCGTGGGGCGACCGATGCGGTGGCGCTTGGACAGCTCCGGCTCGGAGGGCAGGCGCGCACCTGGGCTGAACGCTCCGCTCGTGATGTCTCGACTCAGCAGCTCGGCGAGCTGTTGGTAGAGGGGCAGGGGCGAGCTCGGGTTCAGCACTGTACGGCAGAGTGCGTCTCGCTCCTTAAGTTGTCAAGACAACCTGACAATTTGGCACGATCCTTAACAGCGGG
Source organism: Pseudomonadota bacterium (assembly GCA_023411445.1). GTDB lineage: Bacteria > Myxococcota_A > Polyangia > Polyangiales > Polyangiaceae > PMG-095. Next base: position 6,710 of record JAEYOT010000851.1, on the reverse strand, counting down.
CCGACTCGGGACGTTGTGAAAGATCGACGAGAATGCCTGACTCTGCCCCGCTCGAGCTGCTCACTGATGCCTCCGGCTCGGTCACCCTGGGTTGGCTGGCGGAGGGCGTCTTTTACGCGCGCTTCAGCCGCTCCCTCTCCGCCCAGCTGGGCGCGGCCTTCGCTGCCCGGCTCCGAGCCGCGCTGCAGGCTGGTGCTCCCATTCGCTACTACGGTGATGCGCGTGCGCTGGAGAGCTACGACCTGCTCGCGCGCAGCGCGTTCGTCCGCGTCGTGAGCGAGCACCGCAAGCGCTTCCAGCGGCTCAAGGTGTTGGCGTGGCCGGCAGACGTCGACTCGCTCACGCGAGTGCTGGGTGTAGGAGCGGAGGTGACGAGCGACGTTGTCGAGTTCGAATCCGCGTTGTTCGCGAGCTCCCCGCAAGCTCGGCAGAAGCTCGACAGCAGGCCCGACGTGCGCGCGAGGTGGCCGCTGCGTCGTTGAGCTTCGAAGGGGTTGCGCAGCCTCTTGATGGTAACCAAGTTTAACCCATGAAAGTGATCCTGTTCGGCGCGAGCGGCATGGTCGGCCAAGGCGCCCTCCGCGAGTGCTTGCTGGATCCAGAGGTCGAGGCGGTGCTCGCCATCGGACGCAGCGCCAGCGGTCAACGCCACCCCAAGCTCAAAGAGCTGGTGCAGGAAGACGTGACCGACCTGAGGATGATCGAGCACGAGCTGGGGCAGTACGACGCCTGCCTGTTCTGCCTCGGTGTGTCAGCCGCGGGTATGACTGAAGAGGACTACCGCCGCATCACTTACGACCTGACCTTGAAGGTGGCGCTCACGCTGGAGCGCATCAACCCCAAGATCGCCTTCGTTTATGTGTCGGGCGGCGGGACGGACAGCACCGAGAAGGGGCTCAGCATGTGGGCCCGCGTGAAGGGCGCGACCGAGAACGCGCTCCTGGCCATGCCGTTCGAGCGAGCGTACATGCTGCGGCCGGGCTTCGTGCGGCCAGCTCCCGGCGTCCCCAGCGTCGCCAAAAAGCCGCCTTGGTACCGCGCACTTTACACGTTGATTGGACCCCTCTACCCAACCCTCAAGCGCGCCTTCCCCGGCTACGTCACCACCTCGGAGGAGGTGGGAAGAGCGATGCTGCAGCTCCTCAAGCAGGGCTCGCCTGAGCGCGTGCTGGAGAACCGAGACATCGCGGAGCTCGCGCAGGGCCGAGCGGTGGTCCAAGCCTGATTTGCCAAGGATCGCCCTCTCCCACGGCGCGTGGCATCGAGCCACGGTCGGTGCTTCTCCCACTAGCGCAGACTGCATGTAGGCGGCTCGCTACTAGCTTGCATCACGCAGTGCTTCGAGGAACGCTTAGATGTTGTCCAGCATGTTGAAAGAAGCAGCCAAAGGCCGCGCGCGTAAGCGCATCGCGCTGCTCTTGGATGGCATCGAAGACGACTACCAGGCTGGCATCTTGCGTGGCGCGTCGAGCGCTGCCCAGCACGCGCAGATCGATCTGGTATGCCTAGCAGGCGGCGTCATCAGCCGCCCCGGTCAGGACGAGCGCTGGCTGCGAAACTACTTGTTCGAGCTGATCGATCCCGCAGATTTCGATGGGATTTTGGCGCTCGGTGGCTCGCTCAGCAATGGCGTGGGCGTGGCGGCGTTCAGCGAGTGGATCAAGCGCTTCTCCCCGCTCCCGATCGTGAGCTTGGGGGTAGAGCTGGCCGGCTGTCACAGCATCGTCGTGGACGCCGTGCCGGGCATCAAGGACACGCTGCGCCACTTGATCCAGGTGCACAACCACCGCCGCATCGCCTTCGTGCGCGGTCCGCACACCAGCTTCGAGGCCGAGGAGCGCTACGCAGCTTATCGCGAGGTGCTGGCGGAGGCCGGCATCAGTGAGGACCCTCGCTTGGTGCTGCAGGGTAACTGGATGAGGGATTCGGGGGCCGCGGCCGTGCGGGAGCTGTTCGACGAGCATGGCATGGAGGTGGACGCGGTGCGCGCCATTGCCTGCTGCAACGATAACATGGCGCTCGGTGTGCTCGACGCCCTGCGTGAGCGCGGCATCTCCGTGCCCGGTGAGATCGCCGTGACCGGCTTCGATGACATCGAGCCGTCACGCTGCGCGGTGCCGCCGCTCACCACCGTGCAGCAGCCGATCGACGCGCTCGGTCGGCAAGGCATCAAGACCTTGGTCTCGCTGATGCAGGGCAAGGATGAGCCGCAGCTGAACCGCTTGCCGACCACCGTCGCCAACCGCAGGTCTTGCGGCTGCGCCAAGACCGAGGTGCTGATTCATCGCCGCAGCTCGGCGCGGGCCATCCGCTCGCTGGAGGCGGCCGTCATCGAGCGCCGCGCCGTCATTTTCGCGGAGCTGGCGCGCAGCGCGCGCGGGGGCCTGATCGGCGCCGGTCCGCGCTGGGAAGAGCGCCTGCTCAGCGCGCTCTTGGCGGACTTGAGCGGTCGAGAAGAGGGCGCCTTCGCGGCGGCCGTGGATCAGCTGATGGGCGGCCTGCAGCGCGCGGGCTCGGAGCTGTCTCAGGTGCAGCCGGTGCTGGGAACGCTGCGACGCGCGCTGCTGGACTGCACCACCGGTGACGCTGAAGCGTCCGCCCGCATCGAGAACGCGCTCGACGCGGCGCGCGAGCTGGTCGCCGAGTGGCTCGTGCGCGGGGAGACGCTCAAGCGCATGGAGGTGGTGCAGCTCTTGCGCGGCCTCTCGCGCGCAGCCGGGATGTTGCTCTCGACGAACGGAGGCGCGTCGCAGCGCGCGGCTCTCGAGCAACGGCTCCGCGGGCTCGGATTCACCTCGCTCTCGCTCGGCTTGTTCACCGAGCCCGGCGGACCATCGGAGCGCTGCCACTGCTTGGCCGCCTTCGAGCCGAGCGGACGCGCCCGGCTCGACTCGTTCTTCCGCGCGAGCCAGCTGTTCGCGCCAGGAGTGTTCGATCATGAACGCGGCGCGCTCTTGGTCCAGCCGCTCGTCTTCGAGACCGAGCCGATTGGACTTTTGGCGTGCCCGCTCGGCGAGCACCACGGCAGCGTCTACGAGCAGATGCGCGAGATGTTCGCGGTGGGCCTGCGCGGCTACCGTCTCTCGCATCCTTGAGCCGCTCGGCCCTAGCGCTCCGGATCAGAGCCTTCGGGCCATCTTCTTGGCTTTCTGTCCGCCCACCTCGCGCTGCTCAGCGTGAGGCGGTGGGGGTGGTGGCGGTGGGGGAACGAACGGCGCTAGGGCCATGCCGGCGCACAGACACGTGCTCGCGATGCGCCACAGCTTTCGCAAGCAGCGGCGCATGAAGCCGGTGCTGCGCCGCGTGCGCGGTGCATACATCTGAAAGCTCCTGCTGGTGAGGGTGAGCGGGGATTGCGAGCGCCGTTGGCTCGCCCGGCTCAACGCAGCAGAGCGTGATGCAAGAGGTACAGGGGCGTGCGCCGTGGAGGTGTCGCATCCGCGCGCGGCGGAGGTGCAGGCGCGGTATCGGTGCTGGCTGCAGCTGCTGGCAGCGCCGCGCTCTGTTGCCGAGCCACGGCGCGTCGTTCCGGCGCTGGCGCTCGCTGCGGGGCCGGAGCCGAGGCGACTTGCGCGGCGCGCTCGACCACGAAGGCGGCCGCTTCTACGTGCGGCGCGCTAGCGGCATGGGCCGGCGCCCACAGCAGCACGAAGCAGAGCAGCGCTCGCAGGGCGCGGCCAAACAGGCGCTGCCGAGACATGCCCGTACCCTAACGCGCGCCGCGCTTCGCGCAACCTGTCAAGATGCTGCGCTCGGTCCGATATTGCACGGGCAAGGCAGGCCCGGCCGACACCGTGAGACCATCAGGCCGACTCGGGCTTCGGCACGCGGTGCTCCCACATGATCAGCGAGCCCAGGTCGCGGTAGCCGAGGCGGGCATACACGGGCGCGCCCTTGCTGGTGGCTTGTAGCGTCGTGGTGACGGCCCCGCGCTTAGCGCCTTGTTGCAGCGCCAGCGCGAGCAGGCGCGACGCCGTGCCGGTACCGCGAGCCGCCGGCAACGTAGCCACGCCGCTCACGCCGCAGTCGCCATCGGCCGACTCACAGACGAGCACACAGCCGATGGGCTCTGAGCCGCTCCGAGCCACGTACGCGCGCCACGGCGACGGCAGCTTGCCCACCAGCGCCGCGCCGAAGGCAGGCGGCGGGAACGAGTAAGCCTGATCGTTGATCGCTCCGATCACGCTCAGGTCGTCCGTCTCGAGCCAGTCCAAGTCCCCAACCTGTGGCAGGCTCAAAGCGCCGATCTCCGCTGCCATCGCGCGCGGCTGCGCATCCAACGTGTGACCGCGCTGCTGCAGGACCTGCGCCAGCTCCTGATCGTCCGGCTCGCCCCACACGGTCCAGGCGCGGATGCCCCGCGCCGCGTAGCGCTGGGCGAGCTCATCGTAAACGGCGAGCAGCGCGCTCACGCTCGGCGTCACCACCCAGTTGAACATGGAGCGATCCGGCGCGCGCGGATTCAAGGAGGCGACCACCTCGCCCAGCGTGAGCACCTGGGCGTCCGGGTTGCTGGAGCCCCACAGTTGCGCTTCGGCCAAGAGGCAGCGCCGCACGCGGCGAGAAAGCTCGGCGTCGTCGATCATCGCGGCCGCAGCGTAACCGCCGCGTGCGGGCTCGGTCCAGCCGTGAGCCCAGTCCGACTCTCAGCCGTCAGCAGCTCAAACTTCTCTAGTAGCGTCTTCAGCTGCGTCTGCTTCGCTGCGTTGAGCCTGCCGAGTCGCTCACCGAACGCCGCGGACAACAGCGCTAGTCATCGCCTGCTCATCACGCTGGCGCGGAGTGGTTGGCGTAACCTCCCTCTGCCGTGGAAGGGCGACTTGGACGAGGCATCGCTACGGACGAGCGCCCCGTGATTGCCCCTCAGAGTGGCGCACCCCGTAGGATTCGAACCTACGACCCTCGGATTCGAAGTCCGATGCTCTATCCAGCTGAGCTAGGGGTGCGAGGGGGCGGAGAGTTGCGCGCGGCGCTGCGCTCGCCAAGATCTTGGGCGGAAACGGCTTGGCGGCCGTGGGGGGCTACACGCTGAGGCGGCGGGAGCGGGCGAGGATGGGCCAGCGCGTCTCGGCGCGGGAGCCGCGCACGACGAGCACTTCGGAGTGGAGGTTGATGGTTGGGCAGATGCGCCAGGGCAGGGCGTAGACGGGGGTGCCGGAGGGGTAGTGGTCGGCGCGCGGTGTGTCGAGCGTGAGGTGCTCTTCGCTGTGGCCGACCAGGGTGGCGTCTTCGAGACCGAGCAGGAGCGCACGGGGTTGGGGCATCTCCGAGCCCACGGACTTGTGGCCGAGATCCAGGCACAGGCGCTGGGGGAGCGGGCGGCTGGTGACGCGCGTGAGGAGGGCGGCGGCGACGAGGTAGTCCAGATCCGGGAGCGTGGTGGCGTAGCCGTAGTCCCAGAGAACGCAGGTGCCGGGGGCTGCACTCGAGGTCGCCGCGCGCGGCCAAGAAGGGGAAAGTGGGCGAGCCACCGCACACGAGCCGGCTCACTTCGAAGCCGGCGCCGCGCAGGCGCTCGCGGAGGGTCAGCACGGGTGCGAGGGCGTGGTCGCACTTGGCTTGGCGCTCGAGCACGTCCGTGTCGTGGATATGGCCGTCGTAGGCGTGCAGACCGGCGGCGCGGAGGCCGGGTAAGGTGTTGAGTAGCGCGTAGAGTTGCTCGGCGCCGCGGCCAGGCGCGATGCCGGAGCGGTGCATGCCGCAGTCGATGTCGAGCAGGGTATCGATGGTGAGGCCGGCGGCGCTCGTCACCGCTGACAGGTGCTGGGCCACGGCTTCGTCGTCCACGAGGGTGGCGAACGCCGTTTGGGGAAAAGCGCGCATGAGGTCGACCAAGCGTGACGCGCGGGGGCCTACTGGCGCGTGCGCCAAGAGGACGCTCGGTGCGCCTGCTGCGGCGCACATCTCGGCTTCGGCGATGGTGGCGGCTTTGAACTTGCGGATGCCGAGCGCCAGCTGCTTCTCGATCAGCTGCGGCAGCTTGTGCGTCTTCACGTGCGGGCACAAGCGCTCGGGGCTGCTGGCCTGCGCCACCATGCGCCGCAGGTTCTCGTCGACGCGCTCTTCGTAGATCAGCAGCGAGGGTGAGTCGAGCTCGCTCACGTTGTCGATCGCGAACGCTACCAGATCCGCCGGGCGCATCTCAGGCAAGCTCTACGATCATCTCGATCTCGACGGCGATGTTGGCGGGCAGCGAGCCCATGCCGACGGCGCTGCGCGCGCCCACGCCGTTGTCTGGTCCCCAAATCGCGGCGAACAGCTCGCTGGCGCCGTTGATCACCTTGGGATGGTCCTGAAAATTCGGCGTGGCGTTCACCATGCCGAGCATTTTCACGACGCGCTTCACGCGGTCCAGCGAGCCCAGCTGCGCTTTGAGCGTCGCGATCAGCGAGAGGCCCACCTGGCGCGCTGCGAGCTTGCTTTCTTCTAGGCTCAGATCGCCGCCGACCTTACCGGTGATCAGCGACTTGTCCGGCCGTAGCGGCCCGTGCCCGGACAGGTAGGCGAGGTTGCCAACGACGACCATCGGCTTGTAGACGCCCACGGGCTTGGGGGCGGGGGGCAGCTGCAGGTTGAGCTCGGCGAAGCGGGCGTCAGCGGTCATGGCGGGATTGTCAGCCCGTTTTTTCTACTCGCGGCAAGCACTTTGCTCGCCTTCTTGGGGGCTCGCTCGTGCTGGCGCGGCGCGGGTGTATGATCGAGCAATGAGG
>JAEYOT010000812.1 GCA_023411445.1 Pseudomonadota bacterium | reverse complement strand
TCATGTCCACCTCGTTGAAGGTGGTGAGGAGCGCGGCGGTCTGCTGGGATTGCACGAGCCGCTCCGCGATCTTCTTGCGGAACGGGCTCATCGGCACGACTTCTTCGGGCTTGTCGGCGGCGCTCTTGGCCTCGGGGGCGCGCGGCGTGTAGCGCATCACGTCCTCTTTCAGGACCCGGCCGCCAGCGCCGGTACCTTCCACGTCCTCCGCCTGCACTCCGCGCTCCTTCAACGCGCGACGAGCCGACGGCATCACCCGCGCGAAGCCTTGCGGCGGCATGGTCTCGCGCACGTTCTTGCTCGCAGCTTCGGCCGGCGGCGCGCTCACGGCCGGGGCAGGCGAAACCGGCGGCGTGGGAACCTGCGCGGCGACTGGCGGCGGCGCAGACGGCGTCTTGGTCGCTGCGGCGCCAGCGCCCTCTTCCATGTAGCCGATCACATCGCCCACCTGCGCGATGGCGCCCTTCTTGGCGGTGATCTGCGTGATGGTGCCGGCGGCCGGCGCTGGCAGATCGACCGTCACCTTGTCGGTCTCGATCTTGACGACGATCTCGTCGCGCGAAACGGTCTCACCTTCGCTCTTCAACCAGTCGCCGATCTGGACTTCCGTGATCGACTCGCCGACGGGCGGCACTTTCAACTCGATGGGCATCGCTTAGGAATCCTTGGAAAATCGAGCGTTACTCTCCGCCCCCCGACTCCATTCGTCAACCGCCAACGCGACCGATCACCGGGGCGAGACCGAGATTTCGAAGGGAGTCAGAGGGACAGAAGGTAGGGCGCTCAGGCGAAGGCGCGCTCGAGCAGCTCTTGCTGCTCCAGCTTGTGGCAGCTGTTAGAGCCCGTGGCAGGGCTGGCGGACTCGTGGCGGCACACGCCGGAGAAGGGGAAACGGCCGAACATCATCGAGCCGTGACGGACGCGCATGTGCCGCCACGCACCCATGTTCTCCGGCTCTTCCTGCACCCACACGAACTGCGTGCCGTCATCGAAATGATCCACCGCGGCGCGCAGCACTCGATCCGGAAGCGGATAGAGCTGCTCGATGCGCACGATCGCCACGTCGTTGCGGCCGAGCTCTGCGCGGCGCTTCTCCAAGTCGTAGAAGACCTTGCCGCTGCAGAGCAGCACGCGAGACGCCTTCTTCAGCCCGCGGATGTCCGGGATCACGCGCTGGAAGCCGGCGCTGGCGAACTCATCCAACGTGCTGGAGCACTGCGGCAAGCGCAGCAGGCTCTTGGGCGTGAACACGATCAGCGGCTTGCGCCACGGACGCACCACCTGGCGACGCAGCACGTGGAAGTACTGCGCGGGCGTGCTCGGCTGCACCACTTGGATGTTCTCCTCGGCGGAGAGCGCGAGGAAGCGCTCGAGCCGCGCGCTGGAATGCTCCGGCCCCTGCCCTTCGTAGCCGTGAGGCAAGAGCATGACGATGCCGGACAAGCGCTTCCACTTGTCCTCCGCGCTGACGATGAACTGGTCGATGATGACCTGCGCTGCGTTGGCGAAGTCACCGAACTGAGCCTCCCAGCAGACGAGCGCGTCCGGCCAGTCCAGGCTGTACCCGTACTCGTAGCCGAGCACGCCAGCCTCGCTCAGCACGGAGTTGTAGATCTCGATCGGCGCCTGATCGGGCGCCATGTGGCAGAGCGGCATGTAGGTGTGGCCGTCCTGCACGTCGTGCAGCACCGCGTGGCGATGGCTGAAGGTGCCGCGGCCGCAGTCCTGCCCGGTCAGGCGCACGCGCGTGCCCTCCGTGACCAGCGACGCGAAGGCCAACAGCTCCGCCATACCCCAGTTGAGCGGCTTGTCGCCGTTCGCCATGGCGCGGCGGTCGGTGAGGAGCTTCTCGATCTGCTTGTGCGGGTGGAAGTCCGGCGGCAGCTCGCACTGCTTCAAGATAAGCTCCTGGCAGCGCGCTTTGTCCACGCCGGTGTCGACGTCCGGCACGTCGCTCTCGGCGCCGCCGCGGTAGCCCTTCCAGTAGCCGCCGAGCCAATCCTGCACGCGCACGTAGTCCTTGCGGCGCGCCTCGGACAGCTCGCGCTCCAGGTGCTCGCGGCGCTCGATCGCGATCTTGTCGGCCTCTTCCACCGTGACCTCGCCCAGCTTGGTCAGGTGCTCCAAGTAGCCGTCGCGCACGCTCTTGCGCTGAGCGATCGCGGCGTAGAGCAGCGGCTGCGTGAAGCTCGGCTCGTCGCTCTCGTTGTGACCGAAGCGGCGGTAGCAGTACATATCGATGACCACGTCACGCAGGAACGTGTCGCGGAAGTCCATGGCTAGGCGAATCACCTGCGCCACCGCCTCCGGGTCTTCTCCGTTCACGTGGAAGATCGGGATCTGCAGCATCTTCGCGACGTCCGTCGCGTAGGTGGTGGAGCGCGCCTGCGACGGCGGCGTGGTGAAGCCGATCTGGTTGTTGATGATGACGTGGATGCTGCCGCCAGTGGTGTGGGCGTCCACCTGGCTCAGGTTCAAGGTCTCCTGGATCACGCCTTCACCCGCGAACGCGGCGTCGCCGTGGATCATCAGCGCGATCTTCTTCGAGCGTGCCAGATCCCCAGCGCGATCTTGCTTGGCGCGCGTGCGACCCGCCACCACCGGGTTCACGTACTCCAGGTGGCTCGGGTTGAAGCACAGCGACAGGTGCACCTTCTTGCCCTTGTCCGTGACGAAGTCCGAGCTGTGGCCCAGGTGGTACTTCACGTCGCCGGAGCCGTAGTAAAGCTGCGGGTCGGCGTCCTCGAACTCGCGGAAGATCTCGCGCGGGTTCTTGCCCATGATGTTGGCCAGCACGTTCAGGCGGCCACGGTGAGCCATGCCGAGCACGATCTCGTCGACGCCGTGCTCGCCGGCGCGATCGATCGCGAAGGCCAGCAGCGGGATCAGGCTCTCCGAGCCGGATAGGGAGAAGCTCTTCGCGCCGACGAACTTCTTCTGGATGAACTCCTCGAAGATCGAGGCGTCCGTCAGCTTGGTCAAGATGCGCAGCTGCTCCGCGCGCGAGAGCTGGATGCGATTCTCCGAGCCCTCCATCCGATCTTGCAGCCAGTTTTTCACCTTTAGGTCGTCGATGTGCATGAACTGCACGCCGATCGAGCGACAGTAGGTGTTGCGCAGCCGCGTCAGGATCTCGCGCAGCGTGAGCACCTCCGCGCCGAAGATGGTGCGGCTCGAGAACTTGCGGTCCAGGTCCGCGCCGGTCAGCTCGTAGAACTCGGGATCGAGCTCGGCTTGCGAGGGGCGCGGCAGACCGAGCGGATCGATCTTGGCGATCATGTGACCGCGCACGCGGTAGGCGCGCACCAGCGCGTCGACGCGATCTTGCCTGACCGCTGCGTCCGACACGCCGCTCGTGCCGCTCGCGTGTGGGGGCGCGACGCTCGCGCCGTTCTTGCCGTGATTGGCAGCGCCGTTCAGCACCGGCGGGTTGAAGACACTCGCCGGGCGAAAGTCAGGCCCCAGCTTCGGCTTATGCGCGAAGTCACCGTCCCGGCCCAGCGAGTCGAAGTACGTGCGCCAGTCGGCGGGCACGGAGCTCGGGTCACGGAGATAATCGGCGTACAGCCCCTCGGCGAACAACAGGCTCAGCGTGCTCGGCGAGCCCTCGGTGTTTTCAATGGTCATGTTGCGGCTAAACCCGGCGGTTTTTTCCCCCCAAGCGCGAAGCCGGTCAAGCGAAACGGCTGGGTTTTCATGTTCTAGACAGATGGCCGACGCGTTTCGGGACTATTTCAACCCTCGCCACGTGGGCGGCTCCGGGCGCTGCGGCGCCGCCGGGGTCCGCGCTCCTCGCGAAAAGCTGCTGAATCCGGGCACTTGCAGGCGGGTCAGCGCGGCGCGCGCGCCCGGCGCCTGCGAGCCGACGACGGCTTACCTGGACCGACACGCAGGTACCCCCCCGACAGGAACGAGTACATCTGCTGAGTGAGCACCTCGGCGCTCTCCTCGGCGAAGCCCAAGGTGACCGCCTGGTACAGCAACTCCTTGAGCGCTCCGATGGTGAGGTACGCGAGCACACGTGGCTCGCCCTCGTCGACGATGCCCAGCGCTTGGCCATCCTTCAGGCTCTCGGTCAGAAGCTGTACGACGGTGTCGTAGAAGGTGAAGAGCTTGCGGTCGAACGCGGGGTCGATCCCGACCGCATCCGTGAACAAGATCTTGGTCATGCTGCGTTCCACGAGACACGTCGCGATGATCGCGCGGATGTTCTCACGAACCTGCTCCACCACCGGGCGCTGCGGATCATCCGTCACGATGCGCACGATCGCCATGGTGAGCTGCGAAGCGAAGCGATCGATCAAATCAGAGAAGACAGCGCGCTTGTCTTCGAAGTAAAGGTAGAAGGTGCCGCGCGCCACGCCGGCCTGCAGCGCGATGTCGTCGATGGTGGTCTGGTGATAGCCGCGCCGCGCGAACACGTCGCGCGCCACGCTCAAGATCTGCTGGCGCCGCTCGGACTTCGGCAGCGCCGTCTTCTTCACTGTCTTGGGTGAGCGCGTGCCTTTGGACGAGCCGGCCATGTGGACGAGATGATAGCCAATTCTTTCGTCAGAGCTCCGCTCAAGTCCGGGCTGCCCGCGCCGTACCGAGACGCATGACTCGCGTTGCCTCCAAAGTTCGCGCGCGGCCCGGCGCCGCGTGGCTCCTCGGCGCTGCGCTCGCCTGTGTGTGCGCGGTTTCACCCACCCAGGTCGCTGCGGCGCCGAAGACCGGCGTGGTGGCCGGCTCCGGCAGCTCGGCCGGGGGCGTGTTCACGGCTGGCACTCAGGGCGCCGAATACCTCCTACCCAGCCAGGCACGCCTGAAGCTCGAGCCGCACGCCGCCGTGCGCTTGTTCCCGGTGCCTCAGCAGCTGCAGCTGGCGCCGGGGGCGAAGACCAACACCTACAGCTTTGCGCTCCTGCGCGGTCGCGTCGACGTGACGGTGCCGGCCCGGCCGAAGAGCGCCGTGCTGTGCAGCGTCGGTAAGCTCTCGGCCTTGGTCGGCGCCGGACAAGCCACCGTGCTGAGCCAGCCCGACAAGACCGTCGTCGCAGCCGTCGACGGCGACGTCCGCACGCTGCTGGACGATCGCTGGACGACGATCGCGCCTGGCATGGTGGCGCGCTACGTCGATGGCGAGCGCGCTACGCCGGAGCCGGTCCCGGCGCCGCCACGGCTCTTGCCCGGGCAGCGCCTGTGGTTCTCGCCGGGCGATCCGGTCTCGGTATCCGGCTTCGCGCTCGCCGCCGTAGCGGGCGCCGCCGGTTACGAGCTCGCGCTACGCAAGGCGGACGGCAGCGAGGAACAGCTGCGCACCGTGCGAGGCCAGACCACGCTGAGCCAAGCGTTCGATCCCATCCCCCCCGGTGATTACCAGCTCACCGCGCGCTCGCTGGACGGCGACGGCATCGCCGGTAGCTGGGCCACGGCGGAGCGCGTGCGCGTGGTGGGAGTGATGCTCCCGCCGGGCGCGTACGCGTCGGGCGGCGACATCTTCGTCGGCAAGGGTCAGGAGGTGTCGTTCTCCCACACCGACGGCCTGGAGATGACCTACGAGGGCGCAGGTCGCTACATCCCCGCGTCGCAGGCGGTGTCGCTCTATCGCGGGGAGACCACGGTGGTCAGCTTCCGCGTGCCTGGCTCAGTTTTCCCGACCAGCGCCCGGCTAAGGCCGCGCAGCCTCTATGCGCACGTGGAGATAGGGCCGAGCCGCGCGGTCTGGCCCAAAGATCCCGTGCACATCTCGGTGGAGCTGCGCAGCAAGAGCCCCGAGGAGGCGCCGGAGTGGGTCGAGCTCAAGCCCGAGGTGACCGTCGGGATCGAGCCCGTAGAGGTCAGCTTCACCCGTCAAGGCCAGCGTCTGGTCGGGACCGTGCCGGCGCTCGACCGGCCCGGCCCGTGGGTCCTGCGGGTGGAGGTCAAGGATCAGTTCGGTGCCATGCTCGGCCGAGATTTCCTGGAAATCGCGCAGGCGCCTGCCACGCCGCCAGCGGACAAGGCACCCGCGCGGGTGGCACGCAAGTAGCGCCGCCTGCGGCTCTCACCTCTGACCACGTTGCCGAGCGCCGCGGGCTCTGAGAGGCTCGTGCCCGAGCGATGAGTCCGCGCGCGCTCCCCGTCTTGGTCCTCGCCCTGCTACTGGCCGCTGGCGGTGCGGCGGCGCTCCTGTTG
>JAEYOT010000761.1 GCA_023411445.1 Pseudomonadota bacterium | reverse complement strand
CATCACCAAGCAGATGGCCATCATCGGCTGCTCCGCGGACTGGGAGCGTAGCCGCTTCACGATGGACGCGGACTACTCCGCGGCGGTGCGCGAATGCTTCGTGCGCCTGCACGAGGAGGGGCTCATCTACCGCGCTACAAGGCTCGTCAACTGGGACGTGGAGTCGCAGACGGTGCTCTCCGATCTGGAGGTGGAGATCGAGGAGAACGTGCAGGGCGAGCTTTACGAGTTCGCCTACCAGGTGGTGGACGGCGACGCTGCCGCTGGCGCGACGGAGCTGGTGGTAGCCACCACGCGGCCGGAGACGATGCTGGGCGACACGGCCGTGGCGGTGCACCCGGACGACGAGCGCTACAAGCACCTGCACGGCAAGAAGCTGAAGCACCCATTCGTGAACCGTGAGGTGCCCGTCATCACCGACGCAGTGCTGGTGGACATGACCTTCGGCACCGGCGCCGTCAAGGTGACGCCCGCGCATGATTTCAACGACTTTGCGACGGGCAAGCGCCACGGCTTGGAAGAGATCAACATCCTGAACAAGGACGGCACGCTGAACGAGCTGTGCGGCGAGTTCGCGGGCCTGGAGCGCTTCAAGGCGCGCAAAGCGGTGAAGAAGCGCCTAGCAGAGCTGGGGCTGGAGCGCGGGAGCAAGCCGCACAAGATGACCCTGCCGCGCTCGCAGCGGACGAGCAGCGTGGTCGAGCCGATGATCTCGACGCAGTGGTTTCTGAAGATGGCGCCGCTGGCCGAGCCGGCGCTCCAAGCCGTGCGCGATGGCCGGATCCAGATCGTACCGGAAGAGTGGGTGAAGACCTACGAATACTGGCTGACCAACATCCAGGATTGGTGCATCTCGCGCCAGCTGTGGTGGGGCCATCAGATCCCCGCCTTCCATTGCGGGGCGTGCGCGCACGTGACGGTGACGCGGGCGGACAAGCCAAGCGCCTGCGAGAAGTGCGGCGGCACCAGCCTGGAGCAAGATCCGGACGTGCTGGACACCTGGTTCTCCAGCCAGCTCTGGCCGTTCGCCACGCTCGGCTGGCCCAAGCAGACGCCGGAGCTTGCTCGTTACTACCCGGCCGCCGACATGGAGACCGGCTACGACATCATCTTCTTCTGGGTGGCACGGATGATCATGATGGGTCTGCACTTCATGGGCGAAGTGCCGTTCAAGCGCGTGCTGCTGCACGGCATGGTGGTGGACGAGACCGGCGACAAGATGAGCAAGGTCAAGGGCAACACGCTCGACCCGCTCGACCTGATCCACGGCGCGACCTTCGAGGACATGGTGCAGAAGGCGCAGCCGGACGCGCCCGTGGCCGAGGCGCTGGCCAAGTTCAAGAAGAGCTACCCGTCCGCGGCGCAGATGGGCAAAGGCTTCTCCGCCTACGGCACGGACGCGCTGCGCATGACTTTGTGCAGCTACTCGCCGCAAGCCAAGCGCATCGCGCTCTCGCCAGCGCGCGTCGACGGGTACCGCAAGTTCTGCAACAAGATCTACAACGCGACGCGCTTCTCGCTCACGTACATCAAGGACGAGCAGCCCACCGGCAAGCCGCCGCAGCAGCCCGAGCTATTGATCAACCGCTGGCTGCTATCGCGCTTGGCCGTGGCGGTGGAAGACAGCACGCGCGGCATCGAGGAGTACCGGCTCGACGACGGCTCCAAGACGCTCTACGCCTTCTTCTGGGACGAGCTGTGCAGCTGGTACGTGGAGATGACCAAGCCGGTGTTCGCGGACGGCTCGCCCGCGGCGCAAGCAGAGACGCGCGCCACGCTGGCGCACAGCCTGGAAGTTATCCTCCGCGCGCTGCACCCGTACATGCCCTTCATCACCGAGGAGCTGTGGCAGCTGCTGCCGAAGCCGGCCGGGCACCCGGCGTCGATCGCTTTGGCTAGCTACCCCACGGCAGCCGACGGGCGGCCTGACGCGGAGGCCGAGCGCGAGATGAAGTGGCTGACCGACGCGATCAGCAGCGCGCGCGCGGTGCGCAGCGAGCACGACATCAAGTTCGCCAACCGCGTGCCGCTCGAGCTACGCAGCGCCGATCCCACGGTGCGCCGCGTGCTCAGCGAGAACAGCCGCATGATCCAGTTCTTGGCCAGCACGGACGGTCCGCCCGTGGTGGCCGAGCCTTCCGCCCAGAGGCCCAAGGGCTCGACGCTGAACGTGGCCGGCGACGTGGAGGTGCTGGTCACGCTGAAAGGTCACATCGACCCGGCCAAGGAGAAGGAGCGGCTGGAGCAGAAGGTCAAGCGTGTGGCCAAGGACATCGAAGTGATGGAGAAGCGCCTGGCCAACCAGAACTTCGTCGCCAACGCGCCGGCCGAGGTGCTGGCGGAGGCGCGCGGTCTGCTGGAGAGCCTCAAGCAGCAGAAGGCGCGCCTCGAGGAGGGCTTCGAGCTGATCAAAGAGCTTTCTGAATGAGCTCCGGGCGCACCAGCGGCACCAGCATCGGCTCGAACCTGACCTCCGGCGTGATCCCAGTCTGAAACTGGTAGCCAACGCGCAGCGACACGCGCGTCGCTCGTAGCGTGCCTTTGAGCAGCGACTCACTGGCGCGCGCGCCGACGCGCTCGGCCAAGAGCGCCTGAGGCGCTTCCTTACGCTTGGGATCGCGCAGCAACTTGGGGCTGCCGTAGGCGCCGAGCACGAAGGCGATGGTGGGCGGAGGCTCGCTCTGGCTCAGCTGCGAGAGCGCCTTGTTCAGCTCCTTGCGCTCCGGATCCTTCTTCTGATTCCACTCGAGCACGAGCTTCTCTGCGCGAATCAGGGTCAGCAGATCCGCGGCAGGACCGGGCAATGAGTCGATCTCTGCCGCTTTGCTCAGCACGCCCAGCGCGTCCGCCGTCTTGCCCATGCGCTCCAGCGCGCCCGCGGCGTCCAGCACGGCCCTGAGCGCGAGCTCCGGCGGGAGCGGCTGCCCGATCAGC
>JAEYOT010000723.1 GCA_023411445.1 Pseudomonadota bacterium | reverse complement strand
CTTCCGCCCTGAGTGTCGGCACCGCCGCCTCCGGAACCGGTTCCAGCCGTCGCGTTGGTGCTTCCCCCGGTGCCACTGCCAGCCATCGGGCTGGAGCCGCCCATGGGGCCCGCGCCGCTGGAGCCGGACGGAGTCGGAGTAGGATCCGAGCTGCACGCGCAGAGGAGGATGCCGAACGTCAAGGAAAGCTTCTTCATGGGGATGACTCGCGAGCGCGAGCTTGCGCGTACTAGCACGCCTCCCGAGCTCTGTCGCGAGGTTGGACGCATCCATCACCAGGCCGCGCCAGGCCGCACATCGATCCTGAAACTTTCGCCCTCGGTCGGACGGGCACCGAGCCGTTATGGCTCATCGCAGCTGGGCCGCGCTCACACTGCTCACGCCGCTGCAGGAAGTCGAGATCGGTAGTTGACAGGGCTCGCCTCGCCCGCTTGCGCACCACACGCCCGCAAGCGTCAGGAGCGCTTCAGCCGTGTTTTTGGCGCCCAGCAGGGACCGCCGTTTTGCTTGGCGGTCGCCAGCGAAGAGCCTAGTTTGTTCATCCAGCATGGCAGATCTGAACAAGCTCGCGATCCTGGTCGGCGGCGGTCCTGCTCCGGGCATCAACAGTGTGATCGGAGCCGCGACCATCCGCGCCTGTCTCTCCGGCATCCCCGTGCTCGGCATTCGTGATGGCTTTCAGTGGATCATGAAGGGCGACCTCAACCACGCCCGCCCGCTGGACATCGAAGCCGTCTCGCGCATCCATTTCCGGGGTGGCTCGTGCCTCGGCACGGCTCGCGCCAACCCCACGAAAGATCCGAAGACGCTCGAAGCGACGGTCAAGAGCCTGCAGCAGCTGGGCGTCGGCAAGCTGGTAACCATCGGCGGCGACGACACGGCGTTCTCCGCCATGCGCATCTCGGCGCACTCCCAGGGCGCGCTGAAGGTGGTGCACGTGCCAAAGACCATCGACAACGACCTGGACTTGCCCGCCTGGATTCCCACTTTCGGTTACCAAACGGCGCGCCACGTCGGCACCGGCATCGTGCGTGATTTGCTGACGGACGCGCAGACCACGTCGCGCTGGTATTTCGTCGTGGCCATGGGCCGCAAGGCGGGGCACCTGGCGCTCGGCATCGGTAAGGCAGCGGGCGCCACGCTCACGGTCATTCCGGAGGAGTTTCCCAGCAAGCAGATCCCGATGCGCGCCATCGTGGACGTGCTCACCGGCGCCATCATCAAGCGCCTGGCCTACGGCCGCTCGGACGGCGTGGCGGTGCTGGCCGAGGGTTTGGTGGAGTCGATACCGGAGAGCGACCTGGCGGAGCTCGAGGGCGCCGAGCGCGACGAGCACGGCCACATCCGCATCGCCGAGATCGACTTCGGTCGCATCATCAAGACGGCCGTCGCTGCGCGCTTGAAGAGCCTCGGCCCGAAGGTGACCATCGTGTCCAAGGACATCGGCTACGAGCTACGCTGCACCGACCCGATCCCGTTCGACATGGAGTACACGCGGGACTTGGGTTACTGCGCCGCCAAGTACCTGATCGAGGGGGGCTCTGGCGCCATGGTCACGGTGCAAGAAGGCAAATTCAAGCCCATCCGCTTCGAGGACATGCTGGATCCTCAGACCGGCCGCACGCGCGTGCGCATGGTCGACACGGAGACTGAGTATTACAAGATCGCGCGGCGTTACATGCTGCGTCTACGCCGGGATGACTTCGCGAACGCCAGCGAGATCGGCCGCTACGCCGCCGTCACCAACCTGCAGCCGGAGGAGTTTCGCGCGCAGTTCGAGTACTTGGTCAAGGCCGAGGCTCCCCCGCTGGAGCTCGTGCCCTGATGCCCCGCTTCGAGCCTCGCAGGGAGCTGGGTCGCACCGGCTTCGTCGCCACGCGGCTCGGCATCGGCGATGTGGCCGATCGCAGCGTGCCGCTTGCAACCTGCGTGCAGACGCTGCGGCGCGCGCTGGATTTCGGGCTCAACTTGGTCGACACGGCGCCCAGCTACGAAGACGGCTACAGCGAGCAGATCGTCGGGCAGGCGCTGGCGGGGCGACGCAGCGGCGTGTTCCTGATCGACAAGATCGACCATTTCGATCGCCCCGTCGCCACGCAAGCCGGCGAGAGCCTACAGCGGCTGGGCTTCGACGCGGTCGACGCCTTCGTGCTGCACGGCGTCCGCGATCCGAGCACCTGGGATGAGCTAGCCAAGCCGGGTGGCGTGTTCGAGGAGCTGGAGCAGGTGGTGACCACGGGGCGCGCGCGCTTCAAGGGCATCTCCGCGCACCATCCGGAGGTGCTGCGCCGCGCGATCGAGTCCGGACGCTGCGATATCGTCATGTTCCCGGTGGGCGCGTTCGTGGAAGAGCGCTACGTGACGGAGACATTGCCGCTCGCCAAGCAGCGCGGCGTCGGCAGCGTCTGCTTCAAGACCTTCGGCGCCGGTAAGCTGCTCGGTGACACCGCCGGGTACGGCAAACCACTCGCAGCCCGCCCGCGCGGCAAATGGAGCTCAGGCGGGCAAGATGCTCCCAGCGAGACGACGCTCCCGAGGCTCTCGGTGCAAGAGTGCGTGAGCTACACGCTCACCTGCGATCCGGACGTGGCCCTGCTAGGCATGAGCTTCCCCAACGAGCAAGACGCCGCGCTGGCAGCCGCGGAAGCGTTCACACCGCTGGGCGACGCCGAGCTGGCTCGCCTACGCCAAGTCGCCGCCCAAGCCGTGCGCGGCAAGGGCCCGTGCTGGTGGAACTCGGATCCGCTCGCCGGCACGGAGCTGTAGCGCTTCCGGGTGACAGGAGACGACCGCGAGGTGCCCCCCCTCTGGGCACCGCCGAGCGCTGAGCTCGGCCTATCTGGAGCGGGACACGAGGCTCGAACTCGCGACCCCGAGCTTGGGAAGCTCGTGCTCTACCAACTGAGCTAGTCCCGCAAAGACCGAGGCCAGCGTAGTGCCTGGCGGCTGGGGTTTCAAGCCTCTTGACCCGAGCCGGCTTGCGTAGGTAGACCTCGGCCGCCAGTCATGAAGATTGCTCGAGTCGAATCCCGGTGCGAGTGCCAAGCCCAGCTGGTGGCGGAGATCGATGAGGCGCGCTCAGTCGTGCGCGGCTTCGTGATCGATCGGGCGCGCGGTCGGGAGCTGGCGGCGCCTGCCAATTCTACCAAGAAGATTGGCGACAAGCAGGTGGACGTCGGCTGGAGCTGCCCGATGTGCACGCGCAACACGCTGCGCACGTTCAACGTCGAGTCGCTGGCATACCGCTGAGCGGCCCGCCGGTGCGGGAGCGCTAACGGCTCAAGCAGCCTGGCGAGAGTCGAGCGGGAGCGTGCCCCCGCGGGAGAGGTGCGCGATCAGGTCGCGCATGACCTGCGCGCGGCGCTCGTCGCGCTCGCGCTCGCGCAGCCACAAGGCGTGAGCAAGCGCGCGCAGGCCTTCATCACGACGACGAGCGCGCAAGCATGCGAGCCCGAAGTGGACCCACAACGCGGGGTCGTGCTCGGCGGCGAAGCAGGCTTCACGCAAGATCAACATGGCGCGACGCTCGTCACCGCGTTCGGCTTGGCGGCGGGCGCGCTGTACGGCAGTGACTGCCGGCTGGCGGGGCTCTTTGACGAGGTAGCTCATGATGGCGCCCAGCTTTGCGAGAGGCGTGCCACGCGCCAGCGATGGGCGACGTTCTAGGAGGGCCACCGCGTGCTACCGACAAGCAAGACGACAAAGCCGAATGGTTTCGTGGCTGCGACTGAGTCGGAGGCTGTCGCTGCTAGTCGGACCCAGCCAGGTCGCGAGTCACCCACCCGCTGATCCGCGTGTCATGAGCCTCGTCCTTGTGGCTAAGGCGTCGCGTTTGACCGTGACGCAGGGGGCAAATGAGGCGCTCCGCCACGTTATTCAGGGGGCGGCGGCGCAGCTTGACCCAACTCATCCACTACAGCGATGCGCGGTACAGCTCCAGCAGATCCTGCTCGCTGGCGGGGCGCGGGTTACTGCGATGGCACGCATCTTCCACCGCCTTCTTTGCGAGCGCGGGCAGGTGCTCTTCCCGGATGCCGGAACCGGCGAGGCCAGCGTTGATGCCGACGCGCGCACGCAGTCCGGCGATGGCCTTCACGGCGTCCTGGTCGCCGAGTAGGCGACCGATGCGCGCGACGCGCTCGGGCACGGCGGGCGTGTTGAACGCGACCACGGCCGGCAAGCAGAGCGCGTTGGCCAAGCCGTGGTGCAAGCCGTGCTCGCTGGAGAGCGGGTGCGCGAGGGAGTGGCACGCCCCAAGGCCCTTCTGAAAGGCGATCGCACCCATCATGGCGGCCTTCATCATGCCGCCGCGCGCCTCGAGGTTGTCCGGCTCTTCTACCGCCTTCACCAGCCAATCTTGCACCAGCTCGATGCCGCCGAGCGCGATGGCGTCGGCGAGCGGGTGATCGCCGAGCGATAGGTATGCTTCCACGCAGTGCGTGAGCGCGTCGAAGCCGGTCGCGGCCGTGACGGACTTGGGCATCGAGACCGTGAGCTTTGGATCCAAGATGGCGACCTTGGCCAGCAGCCGCGGCGAGAAGATGACCGTCTTACGACCGGTGGAGCGCACGGTGAGCACGCCGGAGCGCCCTACCTCACTGCCAGTGCCGGCCGTGGTCGGGACGGTGACGATGGGCGGCACTTCGGCGGGCACGTGCACGCCGCCGTCGGTCGCGTCGTCCAGCCGCTCGAACGGCAGGCTGCACACGGCGCGGAGCGCGATGAGCTTGGCGGCGTCCATCGGCGAGCCGCCGCCCACCGCGACGACGCCCTCCGCGCGGTGCTGCGCGTAGGCCTGCGCGCCGTTTTAGATATTTTGCTCGGTGGGGTTACCGTTCACGCCGGTGAAGACGCTTGCTTCCAAGCCGGCGGCGGCCTGCGCCGCCAGCGGCTCTTTCAGCAAGCCGCTACGCTCCACGCCCGCGTCCGCGACGACCAGCACCCGCGCGACGCCGAGCGCCTTCGTTTCTTCGCCCAGCCGGCTGATCTCGCCGGCGCCAAACACGATCTTGGTCGGAAAGCTCCAGATGCTCATATGACCTCGAAGTAGCGCGACAACTCCCAATCCGTGACGGCCTTGTCGTACTCACGCACCTCCCAGTCGCGCGTGCGAACGTAGTGCTCGACGAAAGGCGCGCCGAACAGGCTGCGTGCCACCTTGCTGGCGGCGAGTCGCTCGGTGGCTTCGCGCAGCGTGCGCGGCAAGCGGCCAGCGCCGTCCGTCCCCGCGTCCCCTCGGGTTTCAGGCGGCAATTTGAGGCCCTTTTCGACGCCCCCCAGGCCTGCGCCCAGCGTGGCCGCCATGG
>JAEYOT010000656.1 GCA_023411445.1 Pseudomonadota bacterium | reverse complement strand
CACCGCCGTGACCACGAGCAGGTCTTCCACCACCGCCCCGCCGAGGGCGAGGTCACCGATGGGCGCGTGCAAGGCGCGGCGGTCCGCCAGCACGAGCGCCATCACGACGGTGCTGGCGACCGAAATGGAGACGCCGAGCACGATGCCGGACGTCCACGACCAGCCGAAGAGATGCAGGATGCCGGCCAGAGCCAGCGTCGAGATGGCACTCTGGAAGATCGCGCCCGGGATGGCGATGCGCCAAACCGCGAGCAGCTCACCCAGATGAAACTTTAGGCCCACGCCGAACAGCAGCAGAATGACGCCGATCTCTGCGAACTGATCGGCGACGGCCTGATCGGCGACGTAGCCGCCCGTGAATGGTCCCACCGCGACGCCAGCGAGCAAGTACCCGACGATCGGCGACACGTTGAGTCGCTTCGCCAAGAACCCGAGCACGAGGGCCATGGCGAGACCCACCGCGAAGGTCATCAGTACCGTCAGCTCGCCCGTCATGCTTCCTCGCGTATAGCGCGATCGACCCCGCGTGAGCACCCGCGCCGTCGAGCTTTCATGGCACACGCCCGAAACACGAGCCTGCCGGTGTGGCCTCGCTGGGCCACGGTGCGGCGGAGCGGTGAGCGGGGAAGCGACGGGCGGCGGCGCCCGGACCGGTCAGCTCTACCTGGGTCCGCCACGGCACCCTTGTGCACGCGGGCGGCGGAGCGGCAGCCCCTGCTTCCATAAGCGCCGACCCCCAAACTTGGCCCAGGGGGTGCGCCCCCGATAACTCCCAGGGGCGATGCGAGGCTTGCGCAGATGGATTGGAGTCGGCGCCGCGCTGGGCGTGATCGTCGCGCTGGTGCCGGTAGTGCGAGGCAGCATCGCGATCGATGCGCCGTTGCGGAAGCTCTCGAGCGCGGTGGGCGTGGCACCGAAGAGCAAGGAGCCGCCCAAGCTGGAGGGGCTCGATCTGCTGCGCCTGGACCTGCGGCCGCAGCGGGTGACGGCTCCGCTCAAGGGTGGGGCGCTCGCCGAGCTCACGCTCGACCCGGCGCTGCAGCGGGCCGCGCGCGCGCAGATGCAGAAGTACCGCATCCCGGAGGCCGGGGTGGTGGTGCAAGAGGTGAAGACCGGCCGCCTGCTGGCGTACGCCAGCTACGTGAACGAGGGCGAGGCCTTCGACGTGAACGTGCGCGCCGAGGCGCCGGCCGCCAGCGTGTTCAAGGTGATCACCGGCGCGGCGCTGGTGGAGCGGGGCGGGCAAACCTCGGAGTCTGAGCAGTGTTACCACGGCGGCAAGAGCCGCATCCTGCCCGACGAGCTGATCGACGACCCGCGGCGCGACAAATGGTGCGCCACGCTCGCGATCGCGATGGGGCGCAGCCTGAACGTGGTGTTCGGGCGCATGGCGCAGAAGTACCTGACGCCGGAGGACGTGGCGCAGATGGGCGGCGCGTTCGGCTTCGGCGCGCCCGTGCCGTTCGTGGTGCCGAACGAGGTGCCCAAGATCGCCATCCCGCAGGAGCCGCTGGAGTTCGCGCGCGCGTCCGCCGGCTTCTGGCACACGCACCTGTCGCCGCTGCTCGGCGTCTCGATCGCGCAGACGGTGGCGAACGGCGGCGTGACGCTGGAGCCGCGCATCGTGCAGGCCGTCTCGCGCGGCGGCGAAGAGATCTGGCGTGAAGAGCGTGACCCGCGCGTGCTCCGCCGCGCCATCAAGCCGGAGACCGCGTCGGAGGTGTCGCGCATGATGCGGGAGACGGTGACCAACGGCTCCGCCTACAAGAGCTTCCACGACGCGAAGGGTAAGCCCTACTTGCCGGGCGTCGCTGTGGCCGGAAAGACCGGCACTTTGACGAGCTACAAGCAAAACCGCTATTATACGTGGTTTGTGGGCTTCGCTCCGGCGAACGCGCCGGAAGTTGCCATCTCCACGTTGGTGGTGAACACGCCCACCTGGCAGATCAAGGCGCCGCAGCTCGCGCGCGAGGTGCTGCGAGCCTACTTCGAGAAGAAGCCGACTCGGCTCAGCGATCGAGTCGCTCGAGCCGAGCCTTGACCACGCTCCGCTAACCGGCGCTGCGCTAAGCCGTATGATCGCGGCACCAGGGGTCCCTGGTCGCGACAACGCTCGGCGCTTTCGCTGTGCCAGAGGCTCCCTGCCAGCGGTGCACGACACGGATGTCAGATCCAGCGCGCGCGAAAGCGTGGCCGAACGCTGAATGTGCGGGGCTTTTGTTGCGTCTAAGGCCCCCTTTCGCGAAACGCCAGTCCGCCACCGGAGTTGGCTTGCGCTTTGCACTAAGGCTGTTCGAGGAACACGTGAAGCACGGGGTAAAGCTCTGGTACGCCGGCGCAGCGTTGGCCGCGCTGGCTGCGTGCGGCATGGATGCTTCGGACAAGGGCTTCGCCGCCGGTGGCGATCCTGGAAGCGGCAACGGCAGCGGCACGGGTGGATCGAGCCCCGACCCCGGTGGGCAACCTCAGGAGCCAGAGCCGGAGCAGGAGGTCGACCAGGCCTTTCAGGTACCGGTGGTGAGCGGGCGCTGGGTGTGGACGGCGAATCCGGTCTCTGGCGCGGTGGCGTTGATCGACGCCAAGACGTTTGCCGTGCGGACCGCGCCGGCCGGCGCCGGCCCGTCGCAGCTCGCGGCGCTGCCGACCCCCGCAGAGGGTGGCTCACGCGCGGTGGTGATC
>JAEYOT010000551.1 GCA_023411445.1 Pseudomonadota bacterium | reverse complement strand
CGCTGCTCCTGATGGTAGAGGCGCTGCGCCAGGGGCGCATCGAACAGCCGGAGCGCTTGGGCGGCTTCGTCCTCGGCATCTGCCGCAACCTGGCGTTCGAGCGCGCTCGCACGACCGAGCGCCGCCGGACCCTGTGGGAGCAGTACAGCGACGCGCTGCAGCCCGTGAGCGCGGGCAGCCCCGATGGTGACGAGTACGATCTAGCGCACCTGGAGGACTGCCTCAGCCAGCTCTCTCAGCGCGCTCGCGACGTGGTGCGGCTCGGCTATATCGAAGCCCTGCCGCACGAGGAAGTGGCCCGCGCGCTCTCGCTCAGCCCGGCCAACGCGCGCGTGATCCGCCACCGCACGCTGGCCAGCCTGCGCGAATGCATGACCAAGCGCTTGTCGTGGGAGGCCGCATGAGCCATGCGCCGAATGCCTTCGCTGAGCTCGTGGACTACGAGACCGACGCACTGAGCGAAGAAGAGGCCCAGGCTTTCGAGGAGCGTCTGTTCGCGGCGGCCGCGCAGGGGGCCGCGCCCGAGGCCGCGTTCTTGGATCAGGTCACGCGCAGCGGGCAATTTTTGCACTCACGCGGCACTTGGGACTTCAGCAGCACCAAGGCGCGCGTGGACGAGCTCATCGCCTCCGGGCTCAAGGTGCAAGTCATCGATCCGGAGCCCGGGCCTGATCTGTACCTCCCAACCATCGAGGACGACGCCGAGGTCGTGGTCACGGTGTTCCGACTGGACGCGCGCGGCTACGACTCGCTGGAGCTGCGCTGCACGCGGCCGGACGGCTCTGAGCTGAAGACGTTCCGCGACGTGACCTGCGATCCGGAGGACGGCCATTTGTACGCGATGTGCGAGGCACCGCTCGCCCGCATCACGTACCAACAGCCGTGTATCGTGACCGAGCTCATCGGCACCCGTGGCGGTGAGCGCCACACCGTGGCCAAGTTCGAGGCGCGCGCCCGCCCGTAGCTCGCGCCGACCGGAGCCGGCGCGGGCCACGCTGCGGCTCAAGCCACCGCGGTCGAGGACTCCGAGCCAGCCTCGGCGGCGGGCTTCTCGGTGTTGCGCGGCCCTGCCGCCAACGAGTCGCTGCGGGACACGGCGTTCTCGTTCACCTTCACGCTCACGACGCGCGACACGCCGGGCTCGCCCATGGTGACGCCGTACATGACGTCCACGCTCTGCATGGTCTTCTTGATGTGGGTGATCAAGATGAACTGCGAGCTGTGCGTCATGGCACGGATCGACTCGTTGTAGCGAGTGACGTTGGCTTCATCGAGCGGGGCGTCGACCTCGTCCAGGATGCAGAAGGGCGAGGGGCGGTGCTGGAAGATCGCGAAGATCAGCGAGACCGCGGTGAGCGCCTTCTCGCCGCCGCTCATCAGCTCGATGTTGCCGAGCTTCTTGCCGGGCGGTTGCGCCATGATGTCCACGCCACTGCCGAGCAGGTCGTCCGGATCCGTGAGGATGAGCTCGGAGCGGCCGCCGCGGAACATGCGCTGGAAGGTCTTCTTGAACAGCTCGTTGACCTGGTCGAACGTCTCCTTGAAGCGGCGACGCGACTCCTTGTTCATGTGCTTGATGGCGTGCTCGAGCTCGACCAGCGCCTTCTCGATGTCCACCTTCTGGTCGTTGAGCTCCTTGAAGCGGCGCTCGGCGTCGTCGTACTCCGCCTTGGCGTCCAGATTCACCGGACCCATGCGGTCGATCAGCTGGGTGAGCTCGTCGATGCGGCGGCGCTGCTCGGCGTCCGGCGGCATGCGCATGTGGTAGTCGCCGACCACGCGGCGCAGGTCCAAGCCGCGGAAACGCTCGCGCACGTTCTGCAGCAGGTGCTCGCGCTCCAGGCCGATGCGCTGCGCGGCCATCTCGTGCTTGCGCACGGCGTCGTCCAGCACCGCGAGCGCGTCGCGCAGTTGCTTGAGCTCTGACTCCTGACCCGCCAGGCTCTGCCGCACCTGCTCCAGCAGGGTGCGAGCTTCGTCCAGCTCCGCGTGAGCCAGCTTGGCGGCCTCCACGGCCACGATGCGCTGCTCGCGGGCCACCATGATGCGCGCGGCCGTCTCACCGTAGGCGGCCGAGGCCTCGTTCAGCTCCTCGTCCAGCTTGGCGTCGCGAGCTTGCAGCTCGCTCAGCGCGGTTGCCACGCGCTCCAAGGCCGCGCGGGCCGCCTCGACCTGCTCCTTGACCTGCGCCAGGCGCACCTTGCGCTCCGTCACGAGCGAGAGCTGGGTGGCGACGCGCTCGCGCCAGGCGCTGGCGGTGCTCTCCGCGCGCGCCAGATCGTGGTTGAGGTGCTCCAGCTGGGTGCGCAAGGCGTCCAGCTGCGCGCGGGACTCGCCCTCTTGCACCGCGGCTTGCTCCAGCGCGACGTCGAGGTCAGCCAGCTCCGTGCCGAGCTTGGCGATGCGCGCTTCCGCGCGCTCGATCTCACCGACGGTGCGAGCCAGATCTTTCTCGGCCGTGATGTGCGCAAGCTCTCCCTCGTGCGCCTGCTCACGCGCGCGCTCCAGCGCTGTCCCGACCTCGGTGATGCGCGAGCGCAGCGCGGTGTGCTCGGCCTGCACGCGGGCGTGCTCGGCTTCCAGCCGCGTCAGGTCCGCGCGCAGCTGCTGCATCTCGCGCTTCTGCTCGATCATGGCGCTGGCCACGTCGTCGCCGCTGCCGCCGCTGACCACACCGTCCGGGCGGGCC
>JAEYOT010000418.1 GCA_023411445.1 Pseudomonadota bacterium | reverse complement strand
CTGGTGGCGAGCGCCGTCGGCTTCCGCAGCGCGGACGCCTTCCGCCGCGCCTTCGAGCACCGCTTCGGCATCAACCCGAGCGCCTACCGCGAACGCTTTCGACGAGCCTGACTCGCGCTGCGCCGAGCCCTCGGCTATGGACGCGGCATGTCGGGCGTTCCCGTCGAGCAGCTACCGCGAGGCCCCTTCACGCTGGAGCCGATCGGCTGGGTGCGCTCGCCTTACCAGCGTCGCTTCGGCACGCCGCAGCAGGCCAGCGCCGTCGACTCGGACGCACCAGCCACCCTGGAGCTCGACCCGCAGCGCATCCCACCGGAGGCGCTGCGGGATCTGGCCGGAGTCGAGCGCCTCTGGATCCTGAGCTACCTGGATCGCAGCGGCACCTGGGGCGCGCTGGTCCGTCCTCCGCGCGGCCCCCGCGTCCGCCGCAGCCTGTTCGCGACGCGCTCCCCGGATCGGCCCAACCCGCTCGGCCTCTCCGCCGTGCGGCTGCTGAGCGTGGAGGGCCTCACGCTGCACGTGCGCGGCGTGGACCTGCTGGATGGCACGCCCATCCTCGATCTCAAGCCGTACGTCCCCTACGCCGACGCTTTCCCGGACTCCCGCGCCGGCTGGATCGATTCGCTCTCGCCGAGCGAGCTGCAGTTCGCCAAGCGGCCGCCGCAGCCCTGAGCTCTAGCGCTCGACCACGGAGTACGTGCCAGAGCCGTGCGCCAGCAAGCGCTGTTGGCCGTCGCTCAGGCGCGCTTCGGCGGTGACCAAGCGACTGCCCCGGTGCACCACCCAGCCCTCGCACACCAAAGGGCCGGTCCGCAACGTGAGCGCGCGCGTGAAATGGACGTTGAGCCCTGCGACGGCGCACGTCACCGTCGGGCCTAGCGTCGTGAGCACCGCCGAGCCCATGGCGGCGTCCAGCAGGCTCGCGATCGAGCCGCCGTGCGCCACGCCCGTCACCCCAAACCAATGCTCGCCTGGCTCCGCTTGGTAGCGGGCGAAGCCATCTTGCACCTCGAGCAGGTCGAAGCCGAGCGTGGCTTGGATGGGGGCTGCGGGCGCTCTGCCAGCGCACAACTGTCGCAGTAGCTCGAGGCCGCTCTTGCCGCGAGCCGCAGCCGCCAGATCTTCCGGATCTTCGAATTGCACCGTGCGGGTGCGGGTTCCGCTCATCGCCGGGGCCTAGCCTACCCTGCGAGCCAACGAAACGTCACGCCGTTGGCGGAGCTACGCTCGGAGCGTGGCCGCCCCCAATTGGTTCTTTGGCTTTCCGGTTGATGGCACCTTCCTGCTCGACCTGCCGCGAGCCCCGTCCGCCCTCCGGCTGTATCGCCCCGAGGACGCTCACCTCACGCTGGCGTTCTTGGGCGGCTGCGGAGCGGCTGCGGCCGAGCGAGCGCTCGGCGCGCTGGACGAAGCCCTCGCGCACGAGCCAACGCGCGCGATCGGGGTCAGCTTGGGCGCGGTGGTCCCGCTTGGCCCGAAGGCACGCTACAGCGCGCTCTCGGCGCTCCTGGTCCGCGGTCGCGCCGAGAGCGAGTCGCTCATCGGCGCCCTGCGCGATCCGTTGAGCGACGCCGCCTCCGTTCCGCGCGAGCGCCGACCTCCTCTCGCTCACGTCACGCTCGCCCGCCCGAAGCGACGAGCCAGCGACGAAGAGCGCGCGAACGCGCTCACGTGGGCGCGCGGCCTGGATCTAGCGCACGTCGAGCTCGTGCTCTCGCGCATCGCGCTTTACACGTGGAGCGACGACCGCCGCGAACGTCTGTTTCGAGTGACGGCTGAACGCGCGCTGTAGTGGGGCGTTACTGCGCGAGTCAATTTGTCGCACAGGCGCTTTAATGCGTTGCATTTGCGTGAGCTCCTCGCTTGCGGACACCGCGCTTTCAGCGCACTCGTTGGGATAGGATTCGGCAATCCAGGAGTCCGGGATGAGCTTGAAGAAAGTCGACGGGCCTGACGACCTGATGACGGCCACAGACGCAGGGCGCATCCTCGACGTTTCGGTCGATATGGTGCGAGTGCTGGCTCGTAGTGGAGCGCTGCCATGCACCAGCACCATCGGCGGCATGCGCTTGTTTCGCCGCGCCGACGTGGAAGCCGTCGCGCTGCAGCGTGCCGAGCGCAAAGCCAGTCACGTCAAGATGAAGGCCGCCAAGCTGCGGAGCGTCAAATGAACGTCTCTCCGAGCTCCGTGGCGGAGCGCATCCCGGCCTCGGAGCTCGACCAGCTGCAAGCCGAGCTGCTCGAGGAGCGACGAGCGCGCGAGCTCGCGATCCAAGAGGCTGAGCTACAACGGCGCCACGTGCGCGCGCTGGAGCAGCTGATGCTGGCGACGCGCGGCGGCGGGGACGTCGACGAGCTCGCGACGCGGCTGCTTCGGGTGCTGACCGAGGCTCTCCGAGCCAAGGTCGCGCTGCTGCGCTGGCGCGATGGAGACCAGCTCGTCGCGCGCGCTTCCTTGGGCGCGGAGCCGTCCGAGCTCTCAGGCACGCTCGCGCTGAGTCACGCGTTCGGCGCGGCAGGTGCTAGCGCCGCCCCGCAGCTGGTCAGCGGCGAGGAACTTTCGCTGCGCGTGGACGCGCTGGGCGTCGTGGTCGTGGTCGGGCTACCGCTGACGCAAGCGGGCGCGCTGTGCGGCGGTATTTGGCTCGGCTTGCCCGTCGTGTGCGAG
>JAEYOT010000366.1 GCA_023411445.1 Pseudomonadota bacterium | reverse complement strand
CGGTGCCCTTAGTGCTGGGGTACAAACCGATGTTGCTGGCGGCCAGCTGCGCGCCGGGCGGAGCTACTGCCTGCTCCGGCCACGCGGGGACGATTTTTCCGTCCACGACGATCAGCGCGTGAGCTATTTGACTCGGCGTAAGGACGCCTAGCAAGGCGGCCAACATGACCCCGCGGCTCAGTCCACGCATGTAGCTAGGGTCGCAGCAGCGGGGCAAAAGCGATCAACTATCTGAGCTGGACGGCGCGCCGGGATCGACCGTGCACCACCAAACTACGGGGCAAACCACTTACCAACCGTTGTGAACGCTCACGCCTCGCCACGGGCGCGCGAGATACCGGCCAGCACCCCCGGCACCCAAACCCGGGTCTCGGTGCTGAGCACCGTGGGCGCCTGAGCCAGCCGCGCGACGTCCGCCAGCGAGACGATGCCGACCACTTTGCCGGCTTCGTCCACCACGGGCACGCGCCGCACGCGCCGCTCGGACATGGTGTCCATCAGCTCACGCAAGGAGTCCGTCGGTTTGCAGGTGTGCAGCGTGGTCGACATCGCGCTCGACACGCTGACCTCGCTCAACGCGCGGCCCTGGGTGTAAGCAGCCATGCAGATGTCCCGATCGGTGATCATGCCGATCAGCTTGTCGTCATGATCCAGCACCGGCACAGCGCCGCAGTCTGTTTCCCACATCAGCTGCGCCGCGCGGCTCAGCGGATCGCTGGCGCGGCAAGTGACGACCTCACGCGTCATGGCGTCGAGCACGCGCGCTGGCGTCTGCGCTTGCGCGGGTGCGACCACGTCCAGCACAGCGCGAGTGAGGCCTCGTGCCGTGTGCATGACGTGCTCCGTCACCCACTCGCCACGCGCCGAGAGCTTGCGCTCCAGGTTCTCGATTTCACTCTCTAGCTCGTGCAAGCGTTGCCGCGCCTCCAGCCCCAACAAGTGCGCGCGCACCCTCGCGTCATCGCGCGCGCTCACCAGCTCGCGCAGGACTCGGTTGATTTCGTTCGTCAGCTCCGTAGTGATGGCCATGCTTTGCATTTGCAGGAACCATTCCGAGCGCGCCTGTCAAAATGCCTCACGACCGTTTCATCGTCACGCAACGCCACTTGGCATGGGGCCTGCAGTCGTGCATGGCCCATGCGCCTAGGCCTTTTGTTGCTGCTGCTCTCGGCACCCGCTTGCAATGAATCGACGGCGTCCGCTGGCACCACCTCACGCGCGCTCGGCGCCGCGCCAGGGGCGAGCGGCGCGTCCCCCGCGCGAGCCAAGACCCATGACGGCCCCGTGCGGATCGAAGCGCTGCCCGGAGCCAAACCGCCCGTCTTCGTGATGAGGGGAGGTCCACGCGGCCCGGGTCGGCTCGTGTTCCTGCACGGCATGTGCGGGCATGGGCAGGGCTACGCGCAGTCGTTCCAGCGAGCCGCCGCGCAGCGTGGCACCCTGATCGCTCCGCAAGCGGACGTGAGCTGCGGGGGTGAGTGGGCGAAGTGGTCCGCTGACCTCGAGAGCCTCGACGCCCGTATCGTCGAGACGTTCCGCGAGCTCGGTCACGCCGATCCCATCGACGACATCACCGTGATTGGTATGTCCCAGGGAGCGACGCGTGCCGCAGCGCTCGCCAAGCGTTGGCCCGAGCGCTACCCGCGTCTCATCTCGATGGCCGCGCCCAGCGCGATTCGTCCGGGTGAGCTGCGCGGTCTGCGCGGCGCGGTCATGATGGCCGGCGAGCGCGACCGGCAGGACTTGATGCGCCAGAGCGAGCGAACGCTCGCGCGCGACGGCGTCCCGGTGACGTTCGTGCTGATCCCGAAAGCCACCCACGGAGCGATGGGCCCGACTCCCGAGCGGACCATGGAAACGGCGCTAGCGTTCCTCGACGACCCGAGCAGCCCTGCCGGGACCGAGACCTCCTCACACCCACGCTAGATTCGTCCAACCTTGCCACAAAACGCCGCACTCTCACGAGTGATCGCAATAATCTCTGGCGCTGCGGGACAATGGCAGCCGCGATGCGTCATCTCGTTGCCCTTCTCGCAGCCACGGCCTGCGCCGTGCTCGGCTGCGGCCCTGGCTCGTCTGCCAGCGATGCCCCCAGCGGGAGCGCTGGCTCAACCCCCGCAACGGGTGGCGCTGGAGGGCAGGCTGCCGTTGCCGGTGCCGCTGGCGCTCCGGTCACGCCGCCAGGTGGAAGCGCTAGCGGCGGCTCGGACGCGCAAGCAGGCAGCGGAGGCGCGGGCGGCTCCGCCGCTGCTGGGGCGGGCGGCTCCGCGGGCAGCGGCGGCACGGCGGCGGAGTCTCCCTTCCAGCTGCTATGGCGCGATGACTTCGATAGCTTCGACGCCCAGCGCTGGACGAGGGCGACTCACACCTTCGAAGAGAACCTGGCCGCGTTCACGCCCGCCAACGTCGTGGTCGAAGGCGGCTTGCTCAAGCTGCGCGTCACCAACGTACCGGCTGGCAACAAGCCGTACTCCGCGGCCGAGGTGTACAGCTCGGAGACGTTCAAGTACGGCCGCTTCGAAGCGCGCATCAAGTTCTGCCCAGGCAGCGGCATGGTCTCGTCACTCTTCACCTACAAGGACAACGTCGACCAATCCTGGCAGGAGATTGACGTCGAGCACTTGGGCTACCTGCCAAAGGCGATGCAGTACAACCTCATCTCAGGCAACCTACAAAATCGCGTGTATCAGCCCACGGTCGTCAGCTACGATTTCTCACCGACCGAGGACTTTCACGAATACGCGATCGAGTGGCGCCCCGACGGCATCTCGTTTTACGTGGATGGCGAGCTGAGCCATGAGGACGTGCAAGCCGCGATTCAGGACGAAGCCAAGCTACGCATGAACGCCTGGCCGGCGACCAGCGCCGTGACCAACTTCGCCGGCCCGTTGGATCCGAGCGCCATCCCCTGTGAAGCGCAATACGACTGGGTCAGCGTGTACTCGCTTGCGCCTTGAGTCAGGGCACGGCGAGGATTTGGTCGATGCGCTCGAGCTCCGCAGAGCTCAGCTCGAGCTGCTCGAGGGCCCCCACGGCGTCCTCGATCTGGCCGACGCGACTGGCGCCGATCAAGGCCGAGGTCATGCCCGGGTGACGCAGGACCCAGGCCAGTGCGAGCTGCACCAGGCTCTGTCCTCGCTCCCGGGCCAACGCATCCAGCGCGCGCGCCTGGGCTACCCGCTGCTCGGTGACGTGCTCGGGCCGCAAGAAGACGCCCGGCTTACCTGCGCGCGAGTCCGCCGGGATGCCGGCGAGGTAGCGGTTGGTCAACAGCCCCTGTGCGAG
>JAEYOT010000327.1 GCA_023411445.1 Pseudomonadota bacterium | reverse complement strand
GCGCTTCAGCCAGCGTCGCCGTGAGCTCCGTCACCCCCGCCACACCCAGCGCCGGCCGCCCCTTGCGCGGCGCGATCACCGGGGATAGCAGGAGCGCGTCGACGCCGGCCAGCTCCGCCAGAGCCTGCGCGGTGGGCCGGAGCTGGTGCCAAGCGCGCGAAAGGGCGCGCGGTCCCACCAGGCTCCGCGCAGCCGCAGCGGGTACGCTCGCCTCACCCAAGTGTACGGCGTCCGCCTCCAGCAACAGCGCCAAGTCTAGCCGATCGGCGACCCACAGCTGTTGTCCGGAGTCGCGCGTCAGCGCGCGGAGCTCTCGTCCCCCCGCCAGGCGCTGCCGCGCGCCCACGCCGTGATCGCGGAGCAGTACGGCGACCGTGCCTGGCAGCGCTGAGGAGGCCAACGCGCGAGCGCGCTCGAACAGCGCCTCGCCGGCGAGCACCCCCGCATCCGTGATGGCGATGAGCCGTGGGAAGGCGCGCTGCGCGGAGCTCACGTGCGCCCGCCCGCCGCGCGCGGCAGCTCCGCCGCCTTCGCCAAGGCGATCAGTATGGCGTACGCCAAGAGAGCGCCCAGCGCGTCCGCCACCAGATCCGCCAGCTCGGCTGAACGGTAACGCGTCAGCGACTGCATCCCTTCGAGCAGCGCGCCCAGCAAGCACGAGATCAGCGCGCCGATGCCCGCGGCACGGCGTGGCGCCTGCTGAAGAAACAGCGCCACGCGCGCCAAAAGACCCGTCGCAGCAGCGAACGCGAGCAAGTGCCAAACCTTGTCGAGCAGCGCGAAATCTGGCCCGGGCAGCGACTTGAGCGGCGCCATCCCGAAGCCGAACAGGACCACCAGGTAGAGCAGCGCTGGCAGCACGTCCAGCCAGAAGCCGCGCCGCTCTTGCCAGACGCGACCGAGCGTGCCCAGCACTACGCCTCCACTCGCGCCGTCTCCTCCAGCTCCCGCGCGTTCGTCTCCGGGAGCAGGAGGAAGATCAGGGCGAGGGCCAGCAGCGGAAACAGCGTGGTGGCGCGCAGCGGCACCGCCCAACCGTACTGCTCGACCACCTGCCCGATGGCGAGGGGCGACAGGCAATAGCCCACGCGCCCGATGAGATTGTTGGACCAGGCGGCCGCGCTACCGCGCGCCTCGGTCGGGAACAGCTCGGTCATGAAGGCGTTGAGCACCGTGAGGACCGCGTTGACTCCGAAAATGCCGATTGTCATACACACCATCAGCGGCAGAACGCCGTGAAACGTGTAAGCGCCGAACACGCCCAGCGTCGTCGCCGTGTAGATCACGGCGGCGCCAGGCTTGCGACCAATGGCGTCCAACATGCGCCCGGCCAGGAAGATGAGCGGCATGGACACGAGCGCGGCCACCGTCATGATCAGGCCGATTTGCCCGTGCGAAAGGCCCCGCTCAGCCAACGCGAACTCCTTCCAGAACGTAACCGCGTTGTTGGTGCAGATGTACGATAAAAACCAGATCGCCCCCAGCTCCAGCACGCGACGCCGGTGCGGCCCGCGCAAGATCTCACGCAGCGGCGGCTTCTGCGATGGCACAGCGCGCTTGGCGAAGCGCTCGGTCTCCTTCAGGTTGCGCCGCGCGTACATGAGCAGCAAGAGCGGCACGACGCCGATGATGTAGACGGTGCGCCAGCCGAGCGGCGTCGTCAGCAGCAGTGGCACCACGCCGGCGCAAACGATCGAGCCGAGCCCGGCGCTGGCGCTCACGACGCCTATCACCATCCCGCGCCGCTCGGCCGGAAACTCCTCGGCGGCGACGACCATGCTGGTCGCCCACTCACCGATTAAGAAGACGCGCGCGATCATCTGCAGCAGGCCGAAGACAATCGCGTTCGGCGCGAACGCGGAAAGGAACGTGAACAGCGCGTAGCCGGCGATGGTGATGGCCAGAACGCGCCGTCGCCCCCAGCGATCCGCGAGGCCTACCAAGAGATAGGCCAGCATGGTGCCGAGGTTGATCAACGTGATCAGCCACGTCCCCTGCCGCGGCGTGAGCTCGAACGTCTCCCGGAGGCTCGGAAGGAGCTGAGTGATGGCGAAGAAGTCGTAGCCCTCGAAGAAACAGGCCACGCTCAGAAACCAGAACAGCCGCTTCTGGTACGTGGTAAACTGGGGTTTCACCGGGTCACTCGATCAGCCCGGCTTCGGGGCTCGAGGCGTTGGCGTAAAGCCGCTTCGGCATCCGCCCAGCCAAGAAGGCTTTGCGCCCGGCCTTCACTGCGTCGCGCATGGCCTCGGCCATCAAGATCGGGTTTTGCGCGCCGGCCACTGCCGTGTTCATCAAGATGCCGTGACAGCCCAGCTCCATCGCGATGGCCGCGTCGCTGGCGGTGCCGACGCCCGCGTCCACGATCACCGGCACGGTGGCGTGCTCCAAGATGATGCGCAGGTTGTACGGGTTCCTGATGCCAAGGCCAGAGCCGATGGGTGCGGCCAGCGGCATCACCGCAGCGCAGCCCACGTCCGCCAGCTTCTTGCAGATGATGGGGTCGTCGATGCAGTACGGCAGCACCGTGAAGCCCTCTTTCACCAGCAGCTTGGCGGCCTCCAACGTCTGCTCGTTGTCCGGGTACAGCGTCTTGGGGTCACCGATGACCTCGAGCTTGACGATGTCCCCAATGCCGAGCTCGCGCGCGAGCCGCAGGGTGCGCACGGCCTCTTCCGCCGTGTAACAGCCCGCGGTGTTGGGCAGCAGCTTCCAGCGCTTCTCCAGCAGCAGGCTCATCATCGAGCCCGCCGCGCGATCCTTCAAATCCACGCGGCGCAGCGCCACCGTCACGACCTCGGCCCCGGACGCCTCCAGGGCCGCGCGCGTCTCCGCCACGTCCTTGTACTTGCCGGTTCCGATGATGAGCCGGGAAGTGAGCTGCAGCGGCCCGATTTGGAGCAGGTCCTCGTGCGACATGCCGGTTTGCTACTCCGTCGCCCCTGCCGCGGCAAGCCCAGCCTCCCCGCCCCGCTCACCCGTCAGTGACCGCGAAAGGCCGTGACGGAGGGCGCTATTTCGCAGGCCGTTGCCCCCAAGGCACGCACGACCGGCACCTCGCTGCGCGCCACCACGAGCACCCCGTCGTCGGTTAGCGAGCGTAGCAGCGCCCGCACCAGCTCGCCTTGCGCCTGCTCACCGAAATAGATCAGCACGTTCTTGCAAACGATGAGCGAGTAGCGGCCGGGCGGTACGCCGCGCGTGAGGTCCCGAGACTGAAACGTGACGATGGAGCGCAGCTCCGGCACCACGCTCACGCTGCCGTCCACCGCCGGCGCCAAGAAGCGCTGGGCTAGCTCCGGCGGCACGTGCTGCTGGCTGCCGGCGTGGTAAACGCCCTGCCTAGCCGTCACCAGCGCTGGCTCGCTGCGATCTACGCCCAGCACGCGCACGCGCCCCCGTCGCGCGCCTTCTGCCAGCAGCATCGCGAGCGTCCAGGCTTCTTCACCCGTCGAGCAACCCGCCGACAGCGCCAGCACGGGTTTGCCTTCGCTCTGCTGCCCCAGCAGCTCCGGCAGCACGCCGCGTCGGAGCGCTTCCCACTGCGCGGCGTCGCGATAAAAGCGCGTCTCGCCGACGCGCAGCGCGTTGGCGAGCTCCACCACCAGCTCCGGCTCGGCCTTCAGCCGGCTCAAGAGGAGCGCCGGCTCCAGCTTCAGCGCCGCGAGCATGGCCGTGATCGCGCCACGCAGCCGCTGCTCGAGCCAACCGGGCAGCTCTTCCCCCCTCACTCCGACGCCGTGCTGCTCCTCCAGTAGTGCGACGATGCGCAGCAGCTCCGCACGCGTAGGCTCACTCAACCGTCGCCTCCGCGAGCTCGCGCAGCGCTGGCGCGTTCAGGATGCCCAGCACCGAGAGCACGGCGAACGGCGGCGC
>JAEYOT010000246.1 GCA_023411445.1 Pseudomonadota bacterium | reverse complement strand
ACGTAGGGGCGGCGCTGCACGAAGAGACCGAGTTCTGCTTGCGCGCTCGCGCAGCTGGCTACCGCGTGCGCTTCAACGGGCGCGCTCGACTCGTTCACCTGGCCGCCCCGAGCGGGGGCTGTCGCGTGAAAGAGCCACGACTCTATGTGCGCGCCCTGTTTCACAACCGGGGCGTGCTGATGCGTCGGCACCTTCGCCCCTACCATTGCCCCAGCGCTGCGGCGCGCCTCCTGTGGCTGACCGCCGCCTTCGCCCGCGCGAATCGGGATCTCGGTGTCGTGAGCGCGGCGCTCCAGGGCTGTGTCGAAGGGCTGCGCAAGGGTGGTGAGCCCGTGCGCTGCTCGCGCTGGTAGGCAAGAATGAAGCAACTCTGGCTGCTGCTCCTACCGCTGTTCTGCCTGCCGGACTTGCTGTTCTCGCAGGAGACGAGCGTCGGCGTGCTCAAATGGACTGACTACTTGATTGGTCCTTATCTGTTGAGCATCGCCTCCGCCGGCGGTTTCAGCACGAAGGACCGGCGCCTGCGCCCGCTGACCGTCTTGCTTTTTGTCTTCGGCTTCTGTGCGCTCGTGTCGACGCTCACGATCTCGCTACGCTACGGATACCGCAGCGACTATTTCACGCGCCTCGGCCTCGCGAAGCTAGCCAAGTTCGGCCTCTACGCTGCGGCCGGGATTGGCACCTTGCGAGTGATCCTCACCTCGCCAGAGCTCCGAATCCGCCTGCGTTGGTCGATTCTGGCGTCGCTCTTGACGGTATCCATCTCGGTCTACACGAGCGCCACCGTCCTGAACGATCTGCCAGGCAGCCCTCGCGAAGCAGGCTTTCGTTACGAAGCGACGAACGCCGTCTCTGTGCTCATGTCGATGTTGCTCGCGTTCCTGCTCGGTGAATGGGGGGAACGCACGACGCACGTCGCCTGGCGCAACGCCGGTGTCGTGCTGCTGCCGGCTATCGTCATGGGCTTTTTCCTCACTGGAGGTCGGGGCGGTTGGATTGGCCTGCTCTTGGCGCTCGCCTACGTGCTCGTCAACGCCGGGCTCAAGCCGAGCTTCGTGCTGGGCGGCTTCGTGCTCATCGCGATCGGCGCTGTCGTCTACACGCAGAACCCGAGCTTTAGTCACCACGTGGACATCACGCTCAACCCCGCCCTCCTCGCCGAGGAGACGGCGTTCGCGCGCGCCACGGGCTTCGACGACGGCAATCGCGTGACCATCCTGATCAACGAGTCCGCCAAGCTCGTTCGCTCACCGATCTTCGGCTCCGGCCTGTTCCACCGTGGAGCCGCCTCGGGACTCTACCCGACCGGCAGTCACAACTTCTTCCTGCAAATGCTACTCGAGACGGGCCTGGTTGGAGGCGGGGCCATCATCGCCTATTTCTATCGGCTTTGGCGTACGGGCAGGGGTCAGGTGATCGTCGGCGCCCGGCCGCAGCTCGGCTCTCGAGCTGCGATGGTCGCCGCGGTGGCAGGCGGCCTGTCAGGCGAGTATTTTTATGGTGGACCCACG
Organism: Pseudomonadota bacterium; assembly: GCA_023411445.1. Lineage (GTDB taxonomy): Bacteria > Myxococcota_A > Polyangia > Polyangiales > Polyangiaceae > PMG-095. The sequence continues at coordinate 1,926 of JAEYOT010000246.1, read as the reverse complement.
CTACTCATGTTGCACGTGTTGATCGCTCCCGCGCTCGCGTTCGGAGCTACTGCTGCCACGGCGGCGCCGACCTTACCCCAACCCATCTCAGCTCGAATGAGGCTTCAGCGCCATGCGTAGTATGCCCGCGGTCACGGAGTTTCAACCGGCAGAGCTCGAGACGCTGCACGCCTGCCCTTTCTGCAAGAGCGAGCGCGCGCGTTACCTGTTCAGCGAGCGCGGCTTCAGCTATCAGCAGTGCCGTGACTGTGCGCTCATCTTCCTCGGGACGCGTGTGCGTGAGGACTTCGTCGGCCGCGTTTACGACACCGAAGGGTACCATTCGGCGCAGCCGTCCGCCGCCACGCGCCGCACCGCACAGAAGCGAGTCGCTCTGCTCGCCTTGCCCAAGGGCGCCGCGATCGTCGAGGATGGCGCAGGCGACGGCTTGTTCGTGGCGGCCTGTCGCGCGGCCGGCTACGACGCGACAGGGTGCGATCTGGGCGCGGACGCCGTGGCCAAGGCGGCGCAGGCACACGGCGTGACGCTCGCGCGCTCCACACTAGACGGCTTGAGCTTGCCTCCGGGGTCCGTGGACGGCGTGGCGAGCTTCAACCTGCTCAGCCACCTGTATCGGCCCTGGGACTACATGCGCGAGGTGGAGCGGATTCTCCGACCCGGTGGCGTGTGGCTGACGCGTGTCGGCGACAAGACTGGTTGGAAGAAGGCCCTCGCGCGGGGGCGCTGGAGCGCGCCAGAGCACGTCTTCCACTTCCCACTCGCCCTGGTGGAGCGCATGGCGGAAGAGAGCGGGCTGAAGCTGGTCTTCAAGCGGCCCGCGTTCGATTCGGACTTCCCGCAGCTGCTGAGCCAGCTCGGCAAGGGCAAGCGTGGTCCGCTCGGATCCATCGGACGGCGCGCCGCGACAGCGTCGATGCTCACGTGGCTGGCCCTCGGTCTCCCGCGCGACGATTACTACCTGCGCTTCCAGAAGGCTTGAGCGCCGGCCTCGCCAGTTCAGCGAGCGCGCCGCTTGGCCAGGCGTTCGCGCAGGAGCGCCAGTTGATCTTGGAAGGCGGCGACACGAAAGAAGCGAAGCTGCACCAGGTACAGCGCCGCGCCGAACGCGCAGAGCAGCGCGAGCCGCGGCGCTGGCACCACGTCCGAGAGCACGAAATAGTCGAGCGCGTAGACCGCCGCGCTCATGCTCAATGCGCACGCTAGCGGCCCGGCCACTGCTTTCCCCACCTCGCCCACCTTCATGCCAATCAGGCGACCCGGGATCCAGTACGCGAAGTAGATCGTGGAATACACGCGAATGGCGTAAGCGACAGCGACGCCCATCATGCCCCAGCGCAGGCCGACCGCGAACGCTACGTAGGTGAGCGCCGCCGCAGCCACCACAAAGCGGAACTGCAAGTCCGTCCGCCCTTGGGACTGATAGATCCATCCTACCGTGGCGTTGACCGCTTGAGCTAGCCCGACCAACGACAGCACGCGCAGCAGCGGAATGACCTCGCGCCAGCGTTCACCATACAGCGTCAGCACGAAGGGCTCCGCCGTCACCAGCATGCCCAACATCACGGGCGCGCTCAGCAGCGCGATCCCCGCGACGGCGCGCAGGTAAATTCGCTTGACGCGCTCGTGCTCGAGCTGCACGGCCGACATCGCCGGGAACATCACCAAGCCGGTGACGTTCGTCAGTTGGTTGACAGGTAGCAGCATCAAGCCATACGCGCGCTGATAGATGCCGAGCGCCGCGGAGCCCAGGTACTTGCCGATCAGCAAGTTGTCCAGGTTCCTGACCCAGTAGTTCAGCATCGCGCTGCCGATCATGTTGCTGCTGAAGCGCCAAAGGGATCTCACCGCGGCCGCGCTGAAGCCGATGCTCGGACGAAAGCTGGAACGCCACCACAGCACCGCGGCCACGCCGGCGCTCGAGGTGAG
>JAEYOT010000233.1 GCA_023411445.1 Pseudomonadota bacterium | reverse complement strand
CGCGCGGCTTGGCGCACGGCTCGCGAGGCGTCAAGCTCCGCCGCCAGCCGCAAGCTGCGCAGCCGCACCCGCTCCGGGCGCCGGCTGAGCGCCACCACCGCTGCGTGACGCACGCCCTCGTCCGGCTCGAAGCGGTAGGCGCCCTCGATCATGCCGAGCGCGTCGGCTTGCTCCGCGCGCGAGAGACCGAGCAGCGCGTGCGCGCGCAGCCAGGGATCGGGGCTGCTCAGCAGCTCGCGGATCAGCGGCAATAGCTCGGCGTCCTTGCGCGCGGAGAGCGCCGCGCTCGCCAAGAGTGACGCTGGCCCGGCGCCTTGCGCGAGCTCCAGCAGGGTCGGCGTCGGCACTAGCTCCGCCGCCTTCGCGTCCAAGAGCGACGTCGCCAGCGCGGCCCTCAGCGCCGGCTCGCGCTCCCGAACCAAGCGCTGTGCGGCGACGCGCGCCGCTTCGCCCGACAGCGCCAAGCGCGCGACGGCCCGGACCACGACGACGTCACGCGAGCCGAGCAGAGCGGGCAACATGTCCGGCTCGAACAGAGCCTGCGCCAGCGCCGCGGCCGCACGCTCGTGAGCGCTGCGAGAGCTCACGAGCTCGCGCGAAAGCGCTCGGGCGCGCTTCGAGTCGTCGCCCAAGCGCCGGTAACGCAGGGCCAAAGAGCGCAGCGCCGAAGCTCGCAAGCGCGGCTCGGCGAGCGCTTGCTCCAGCCGCGCGCGCGCAGCAGCCGCAGGCGCACGACCCAGAGCATAGAGCGCGAGCCCCGCCGTCTCCGGTGAAAGCAGCGCTTGCTCCAGGCGCGGCTCGGCCCAAGTCAGCCCGCGCGCGAAGATCTCGAGCAGCGCCGGCGCGCGCCCTCCGGCTCGCTCCAGGCTGGCAGCGGCCGGCGCAGGCACTGTGCCGTCCGTCTGCAGCAGCAGCGTGAGGGCTTGCTCCTGGCTCGCCTCCGCTTCGTACAGCTTCGTGAGGGCGGCGGCAGCGTCCGCGTGCCGGGCGCTGACCAAGATCTCGGCGGCGGCGGCCAGCAAGGCTGGCTGGCGCTCGGAGCGCAGCCAGTGCCGCGACAGCTCCACCACCTCACTCGAGCCTCGGCGGAGCAGCGCGCGCGCAGCGGCGGCGCGCGCCTCTGGCGAGCCGCGACGCACCACGTCCCGCAAGAAGCCCTCCGCGCGCTGATCGTTCAGCTCGCCCAGCGCTTCGCACAGCTCGCGCGTGGGCGCGCCAGGCGCGTGGAGCATCGGCGCGAGATCCTGAGGTGGGCTGTCAGCCAAGGCGAGCTTGGCCAGCGCCGCCGCGTGACCCGGCTTGCGCAGCGCGCGCCCGAGCGCCGAGAGCGCAGCAGGATCACGGCTACGCGCCAGCGCCAGCGCCGCGGCGCTCCGTACCCACTCGGAGAGCGGCTGGTTGCCCGCCTCCACCGGCGGCGACGACAGCACGCGCACGAGCGCGTCGCGCGCCAGCGGCTCCTTCGCGTACGGCGCCAGCGCTCGCACGGCTGCTAGGTGCTCCTCCGCGCCGCGCGCTACCCCGCCCGGATCCACCGCGCGCGCGAGCAGCTCCACGGCGCGGGGGCTACCCAGCGCCGAAAGCCGAGCGAACGCGCGCATGCGATCGGCCGAGGCGTCGCTGGCCAGCAGCCGCTCGGCAGCGGGTGTGCCGAGCTTGGCGAGCAAGGACACAGGCTCCGCTCCCTGCGGCTCACGCGCGGTGGCTACCTGCGACAGCACACAGACGGAGGCGGCTGCCAGCCCGGCGCAAAGCCAGCGCACGGTCACGGCCGCGTGCTCCTGCGCTTCGGCGGCGCGCTCGCGGCGAGCTTCAGACCTACGCCGGTGCGCGCAGCTCCCGGCAGCTTGGCCACGGCCGAGAACGCCACGGCTTCAGCCGCGTCGTCGCGATATGTGAGCGCGCGCAGCAAGAGCGCGATGCTGGCGGCGCGGCTGAGCGCTTCTTGCTCGGCTTGTGGCGTCGCGGCTCGCGCTCGCACGCCGACCAGCACGGAGTGTCCCGGCTTGCTGGACAGCAGCGCCGCCACGGCGCGCAAGGCGCTTCGCGACTTCTCCGTCAGCTCGGTCGCGCGTGGCGCGGGCTCGAACGTGAGGGGCGTCGTCAGCAGCACCGCTTGCGTCTGGTCGTCGAGGCGCGCCAGCGGCGGCCGCGGTTTCTGCTCGTCGCCGTCAGGGCAGCCGTCGCCGTCCTCGAAGCCGTCGAAGTTCTCGGCAGCGTCCGGGCACTTGTCGTCCGCGTCGATGAAGGTGTCGCCGTCGCGATCGGGGCTCGGGCAACCGGACAGCTTCGGATCCTCCCGCGCGATGCCGGGCTGGTTCGGGCATGCATCTTCGGTGTCCGGCACGCCATCCCGGTCGTTGTCCGGATCCGGACAGCCGTCGCTGTCCTCGAAGCCGTCCCGATCTTCCGCGCGCTTGGGGCACTTGTCGTCCGGATCGTAGATCCCGTCCATGTCGCGATCGCGCGGCGGGCAGCCGCGCAGCTTCGGGTCCGGTGAGTCGGGGCCAGCCTCGCGCGGGCAGGCGTCGGCGGTGTCGGGGATGCCGTCGTGGTCGTCGTCGGGATCGAGGCAGCCGTCTTCGTCTTGGAAGCCGTCCATGTCCTCTTGCTCGCCGGGGCACTTGTCGTCTTCGTCCCCCACCCCGTCGCCGTCGTTGTCGAAGTCCGGACAACCGTCGCTGTCCTCGAAGCCGTCGCGATCTTCGGCCAGCTCCACGCATTGGTCCTTCTCGTCCTCGATGCCGTCGCCGTCGGCGTCGTGGAAGCGCGGCGCCCAGCCGACGCCCAACACGCCGCGCACCAGCGCCACGCCGACCGCGGCGTTCAGCGGCGCCTCCACGCCCGCGAGCAGCGAGATTTCTCC
>JAEYOT010000216.1 GCA_023411445.1 Pseudomonadota bacterium | reverse complement strand
GCGGACCGGAGCGCGCTACCTCGCTCAGGTCAAGCTCGAGCACCGGATCGCGCGGGTCCCGCTGCAGCTCCACCGACGGCTGGCGCGACGTCTCCGGCGGGCCCAGATCCGCCAGCTCCAATCCCGTCGGCTCGACGCCCAACGGCCCGGTGCCGCGCAGGCGCCCTGGCCGCTCCGTGGTGGCTTGCTGTGGTGAGGCGGGAGGCGTCGCCGCCGGCGCTTCACCCGCCATCAACTGCCGCGCGTACTGCTCCGAAGGCAGCTCGGGGATCGCCGTCACGCGGTCGAACGCGCTCTCCGACATCGGATCGTCGAGCTCCAGCCGCGGCATGGTGTCGTCGTCCCAGCTCGAGTCCAGCTCGAAGGGCACCTCCGGCGGCATCGACGTCGGACGCGACGGGCGCGGAGGCTTCCGAGTATCGTCGCTCATGCCGGATTCCGAGCGAAAGCGCGCGCTCAGCCGCGCGATACGACTCCCTTGAACATGCGCTGCGTACGCGCGAGTTGATCCACCTGCTCCTTGAGCAGCGGGGCGTCCTTGGCGGCGATGGCCGCGCGGGTCTTGTCGACGGCGGCGCGCGCCTTGGCGATTGCGTCCCGGCCGAAATCAGCTCCGCCCACCACCCGCTCGATTTCGGGGAAGAGGTGCTCGATCTCCGCCATCAAGGTCTCCGCCTCCTGCTTGGCGGCCTCGAACTGCTCGTCGCTGCGCCGCTCCACCAAGTAGTCCTGCGCGCTGGACATCATGTTCTTCACTTCGTCCTGCGTCAGGCCGCTGGTGGCGGTCACCTGGATGGACTGCGCCTGGCCGGTCTCCAGATCCTTGGCGTGGACGCTGACGATGCCGTCCGTGTTGATCTCGAAGGTGACCTCGATCTCCACGTGGCCCTTGGGGGCGCGCCGCAAGCCGGTCAGGATGAACTCGCCGAGCAGCTCGTTGTCGTCCGCGCGCTTGCTCTCTCCCTGCATGACCAAGATCTTCACGGCGGTCTGATCGTCACGGCTGGTGGTGAAGATCTTGGTGCGGCTAGTGGGCACCGTCGTATTTTGTGGGATGAGCTCCTCGAAGTAGCTGCCGAAGGTCATGATGCCCAGCGCGTGGGGCGTCACGTCCAGCAGGATCATGTCCTGCTTCTCTTGCACGAGCGCTGCGCCCTGGATGGCCGCGCCCATCGCCACGACCTCGTCCGGGTGCACGGACTTGTTTGGCTCGCGACCGAAAAAGCTCGCCACCGCCTGCTGCACCACCGGCATGCGCGTCATGCCGCCCACCAGGATCACGTCTTCAATCTCGTCGACGTCGAGCTTGGCGTCGCCGATGGCTTGGCGGCAGATGTCGATGGTGCGCTCGACGAGATCCTCCGTCAGCTTCTCGAGCGTCTGGCGAGACAGCGTGCGCTGCAGGTGCAGCGCTTCGTTGCGCCCGGTCGAGATGATGAACGGCAGGTTGATCTCCGTCTCTCGCACGCTGGAGAGCTCACATTTGGCCTTCTCGGCCGCGTCGCGCAGGCGCTGCAGCGCCATGCGGTCCTGCCGCAGATCGATCTGGTGCTCCTCCTGGAAGCCACCGATGAGCCAATCGATGATGCGCGCGTCGAAATCCTCGCCGCCCAGAAAGGTGTCGCCGGTGGTGCTGATCACCTTGAACACGCCGTGCGAGCCGATCTCCAAGATGCTGACGTCGAACGTGCCGCCGCCGAGATCGTAGACCGCGACGGTGCGATCCAGATCTTTGCCGTAGCCGTAGGCGAGCGAGGCGCTGGTCGGCTCGTTGATGATGCGGATCACGTCCAGGCCGGCGATGGCGCCGGCGTCCTTCGTGGCCTGGCGCTGGTTGTCGTTGAAGTAGGCGGGCACCGTGATGACCGCCTTCTTCACCGGCTCGCCCAGGTAGTCCTCGGCGATGATCTTCATCTCCTGCAGCACGATCGAGCTGACCTCGGGGATGGAGTAGGTCTTGTCCCGCAGCTTGATGCGCACGTCGGCGTGCGGACCCTCCACGATCGAGTAGCTCGAGGTCATGATCGCGTTCTTGACCTGCGGCGAGTTCCACTTGCGGCCGATCAGGCGCTTGGCGGCGTACACCGTGTTTTCGGCGTTGGTGATGGCTTGCCGCTTGGCGATGTGTCCCACCAGCCGCTTGCCGGCCTCCGTGACGGCCACGACGCTGGGCGTCGTCTTGTAGCCGCCGCGGTTTGGGATCACGACCGGGGTGTCTCCCTCGAGGATCGAGACGCAAGAGTTGGTGGTCCCGAGGTCGATGCCGATGACGCGCTCCATATCGCCTTTTCGAAGCTCCGTAGTGGTGGTCTTGGGTGCCCAGGGGACTCGCTAGCCGAGCTCGCGACGCAGCCGGCGAATCCAATCGTTTATCTTATCATCGCTCGGGGCGAGCGTCGCGGCCCGGGAAAGCTCGCCCTCCGCGCTCTGTTTCATGCCCGCTTTGGCGTAGAAGCGGGCGAGGGTGACCCGGAAGCGCGCCGAGTCCGGCTGCAGCATGACGGCGCGTTTTGCCGCCTCACCGGCCTCGCGCAGGTCGCCCTCTCC
>JAEYOT010000502.1 GCA_023411445.1 Pseudomonadota bacterium | reverse complement strand
GCTCCGGGCTACCCAAGAGCGCGGCAAGGGCGCCGGTCGTACCGCCCACGGCTATGCCGACGCCGGTCGTCCAGCGCATGCCGCTCAAGCGGCGAGCCCTTGCCGCACGAGCAATGCCTGCGGATCGGGCTCCCGGCCCATGAAGCTGACGAACAGGTCCATCGGATCGCGCGCGTCCCCTTGGGCTAGGATCGAGTCGCGGAAGGCGCGCCCGACCGTCGGGTTGAAGATGCCTTCGCGCTTGAAGCGCCCGAACGCGTCGGCGTCTAGCACCTCGGCCCATTTGTACGAGTAGTAGCCCGCGGCGTAGCCGACGGGGTGCGAGAACAAATGCAGGAAGCCGGCCAGCATGCCGTAGTCGCTCGGCAGCTCGCTCGCCGCGTAGCGCTGCAGGATGCGGTTGCCGTACGCCATGACGTCCCCGTCCTTTGCGGGGTCGTAGTCGATGTGGAGGGCGAGGTCGACCGCGGCGAAGCCCAGTTGCCGCATCTGCATGCTGGCGGCGCGGAAGGTGCGCGTCGCGCGCAGGCGCTGAAGCAGCGCCTCGGGCAGCGGCTCGCCTGTCTCGTAGTGCGCAGCGAACAGGTTCAAGGCGTCCTGCTCCGAGCACCAATTTTCCATGATCTGCGAGGGCAGCTCCACGAAGTCCTGCGCGACGCGCGTGCCGGCCAAGCTGCGCACGCTGACACGGCTCAGGCAGTGGTGTAGCAGGTGACCGAACTCGTGGAACAGCGTCTCCACGTCGCGGTGGAGCAACAGGGAGGGCTTGCCGCCGGAGGGTGGGCTGGCGTTGCAGCAGAAGACAGCCAGGTTCGGCGCCGGCGGCACCGCGGCGAGCAAGCCGTGCATCCAGGCGCCGCCGCGCTTGTTTTCGCGCGGGTACAGATCGACGTGGAAGATGCCGAGCCGGGCGCCTTGCTCGTCCTTGATTTGGTACGTGGTGACGCTCGGATCCCACACCGGTACGCCGCTCAGCTGCTCGATCTTCACGCCGTACAGGCGCTCGGCGACCTCGAAGGCGCCGCGCAGCGCGCGCTCCGCGGGGAAGTAGGCGCGCAGCTCTTCTTCATCCAGCTCAAAGCGTGCTTTGCGTAGCTTCTCCACGTAGTAGCCCACGTCCCACGGGAGCAATGGCAGCTCGGCTCCGAGCGAGGCCGCATACTCGGCCAGCTCGCGCTGCTCGCGCTCGAACGCGCTCTGGGATTTCTCAGTTAGGTCCTCGATGAAGCGCTGGGCGTTCGCGCCGCTCTGCGCCATCCGATCGTCCGTCACCAGATCGGCGAAGTGCTCAAAGCCGAGCAGCTGCGAGCGCTGGCGGCGCAGCTCCAGCAGTTTGCCAATAAGCGGGCGGTTGTCGTGCTCGCCCTCGGTGCCGCGCGCGTTGAACGCCGTCCAGATCACGCGGCGGAGCTCGGCGTCGTCTGCGTAAGTGAGCACGGCCGTGACGCTGGGCGCTTGCAGCGTGAAGCGGTAGCCGGCCTTGCCTTTGGCCTGGGCGGCCTCGCGCGCGGCGACGCGCGCGGACTCCGGCAAGCCGGACAGGCGCGCTTCGTCCTCGATGATGAGCTCGAAGGCGTTGGTCGCGTCCAGCACGTTCTGCGAGAACTTGGTGGTGACCACGCTGAGCTCGCGATCGATCTCCTTGAGCCGCTCCTTGTCAGCGGGCGGCAGCTCGGCGCCTTGTCGGCGGAAGTCAGCCAAGGTCTTCTTCAACAGGCGTTTGCGGGTAGGGTCCAGTGTGGCGGCCTCGGGCGTGGCGTCCAGCTCCACGAGCGCGCGGTACAACCCCTCGCGCAAGCAGATGCTGGACCAGAACGCGCTCACGGCGGGCAGCACCGCGTTGTATGCGTCGCGCAGCGCGGGCGTGGTGGCCACGCTCTCTAGGTGCTCCACCACACCCATCGACAGCTCGAGCTGCTCCGTGGCGGACTCCAGCGCGCCGAGCACGGCGTCGTACGTGCGCGGGGCCTTTTCGATCGCGTCGAGCGCCGCCTCCGAGCGGGCGAGGAGCTGCTGGATGGCAGGCTCGACGTGCTCCGCTTGGATGCGATCGAACGGGACGTCCAGAGACACGGTGAGCAGAGGGTTTTCCATGCGAGGTTCTCTCGTTATAGCGTAAGCTCCGGGCCTTGCGTCAGCCAGCCCACCGAGCGCGATGAAGCGGAAAAATCCGGAGCTTTCGCGGCGCAGCTTGCTCAGGTCGGCGGCGGTGGCCGCGCTGCCCACGGCCGCGTGTGGCAGGCTTGCCGCCAAGGTTCCGGGCGAGCTGAAGGGCCCGAACATGGCGCTCGGTCACGAGCTGCGCGGCGCCGGTGTCGGACAAGCGCCCAGCGACGAGCCTGAGCGCGTCGGCGTGGTGATCGTAGGCGGCGGAGCGAGCGGGCTCTCGGCTGCGTGGCGGCTCGAGCGCTTGGGCTATCGAGATTTCGTCGTGCTGGAGCTGGAGGCGCGCGCGGGGGGCACCGCGGCGCACGGCACGGATGGTGTCGTGCCGCATCCTTGGGGCGCGCACTACGTGCCGGTGCCCAGCGCGGACAACACGGCGCTCGTGGCGCTGCTGGACGAGATGGGCGTGCTCGAGCGCGGCGCCGGGGGCGCGCCCCAGGGCAAGGAGCGCTGGCTGGTGCGCGAGCCAGAAGAGCGCGTGTTCGCGGGCGGCGCTTGGCACGAGGGACTCTTCCCGTCGGCGCTGGCCAGCGATGAGGACTTGGCGGAGCTCGCGCGCTTCGAAGCCGAGATGAAGCGCTTCGCGGGCATGAAAGACGCCCGAGGGCGCCGCGCCTTCACGCTGCCGCTCATGCGCTGCTCGGACGACGCAGAGCTCACCGCGCTGGATCGCATTTCGGCGGCGACTTGGCTGTCGCAGCGTGGGTTTCACTCGCCGCTCGTGCGCTGGTACGTGGAGTATGCCTGCCGCGACGACTACGGGGCGAGCTTGGCGCAAACCAGCGCCTGGGCCATGTTGTTCTACTTCTGCTCGCGCGTGCCGGCTCCGGGTGAGGAGTCGGCCCCGTTTCTGAGCTGGCCAGAGGGCAACGGCAGGCTCATCAGCCACCTCGCCGGCGTGGTCGGTGAGCGGCTGCGCGTCGGCGGGTTGGTCACGGACGTGGTGCCCGACGCCAGCGGCGTGACGCTCGCGGTGCTGGACGCGCGCACGCGCCGCCTGTCACTGCTGCGCGCCCAGTGCGCGATCCTGGCGACGCCCAGCTTCGTCTCCGCCCGCGTGCTGCGACCCTTTCGCGAGCAGCGCCCGGCTTTCTTGGACGAGCTCCAGTTTGCGCCGTGGTGGGTCGCCAACGTTCACTTGAAAGAGCGTCCGTCGTCGAAGGGCTTTCCGTTTGCATGGGACAACGTGCTCTACGACAGCCCCAGCGTGGGCTACGTAGTCGCTACCCACCAAGCCTTGCGCGATCGCGGGCCCACGGTTTGGACCTACTACCGCCCGCTGTGGGAAAAGCCGGTCAAACAGGCGCGCGCGGAGCTCGCTCAGTTGACGCAAGCGGACGCCGCCGCCGAAGTGCTGGATGATCTGGCGCGGGCGCATCGGGATTTTCGCGCCGCGGTGGAGCGCATCGACGTGTGGCGGTGGGGTCACGCCATGATCACGCCGACCCCCGGCTTCATCTTTGGTGCGGCGCGGGCGCGCGCCGCGGAGCCCGTAGGGCGCGTGCACTTCGCGCACAGCGAGCTGAGCGGCGTGCCGCTGTTCGAAGAGGCTCAGGCGCGCGGTGTGCTCGCGGCCGAAGCCGTGCTGCGCCAGCTTGGACGCGAGCCCTCGCCTCTCTACGGAGGGACGTGAGCGCCTGGAGCTACGGCCCGTTCCTGTGGGGCGCGCGGCGCGACGCCTGGGTGTTCGGCGGGAGCTTTGCCTTGCCGCTCGCGCTGGTGCTGGCGGCCGAGCTCGGCGGCGTCCCCAGCCGCGAGCTGCCGGAGTGGGCGTTCTTGGCCTTCGTGGTGGGGGTGGACGTCGCGCACGTTTACGCCACCCTGTTCCGCAGCTACTTGGATCGCGACGAGCTCGCGCGCCATCCGTTGCGCTACGGGCTCGTGCCGCTGCTGCTGTATGCCGCTTGCTTCGCGCTGTGGCAGCAGTCGCCGCTCGCGCTCTTCCGCGCGCTGGCCTACCTTGCCGTTTGGCACTTCGTGCGCCAGCAAGCCGGCTGGGTCGCGCTGTATCGAGCCTCCGCAGGGGACCGCAGCTTGCGCTCGCGCGTCATCGACAGCGCGGCCATTTACGCGGCCACGTTGTACCCGCTGCTGTCGTGGCACGCCGCGCCGGAGTCGCGCCGCTTCGCTTGGCTCATGGCGGGCGACTTCGTGAACGCGCCGTGGCTCAGCCGGCTGCTGCCTTGGGCGCAGGGCTTTTGGGGCGCCGCGCTCGCGCTGTTTTTGGTCGAGCAGGCGCGCAAGGCTTGGCTGGCGCGCCGCGTGGAGGCCGGCAAGGTGCTGATCGTGCTCGGTACCGCGCTCACTTGGTACGTCGGTATCGTGCTCACGAACGGTGACTTCGAGTTCACGGTGACGAACGTGTTGCCGCACGGCGTACCGTACCTGGCCTTGCTCTACTTCTACGCGCGAGCGCGCCAGGTCGAGGCGCCGCGCGTGTGGGCGTCCCGCGTGATGGCGGGCGGCGCGCTAGCGTTTCTGGGGCTGTGCCTGCTC
>JAEYOT010000194.1 GCA_023411445.1 Pseudomonadota bacterium | reverse complement strand
GCGCACGACCATTGCTTCGCCACCGCGGAGGAGGCCTGCGCGGCGCTCGGCTGCGCGCCCGGCCGCTGTCAGCTGGCTTATAGCTGGCCACCTCAAGCCGCCTGCCAGTAGCGCGCAGGCCAAGTCGCGGCCACTCGTCAACGAGCGCGGCCGGGGTGCTCGGCTCGCATGATGGCAAGGAACGTCTGCAGCTCCGGTCGCTCGGGCTCACGCCGCGTGGTCAGCTGCCAATCCAACCACAAGCCGCGCCGCTGCACCCGCACCGTGACGAGCGACGGGCGGAGCTGCCCGCTCACGGTCCAGCGCGGGAGCAAGGTGACGCCGAGGTTGGCGCGCACCAAATCCAGCGCCACGCCGCCCGTCATCGGCAGCTGCGTGAGCTTTCGCGGCGTGGTGCGACCGGCAGCGAGCAGCGCCGCGCCGAGCGGTTCTTTCGGGTCCAGCGCCCGCGCGTCGGCGAACAGGTGCTCGCTCGCGAAGGCCTCGGCCGGCACCCACGCGCGCTTGGCCCAGGGGTGGCGACGACTGACCACAGCTACGAGCTCGTCGCGAAACAGCCGCCGCGAGCGCAGCCGCTGATCGCGCGGCAGCCGCCCAGTGACTAGCGCCACGTCCAGCCGTCGCGCTAGTAGCCACTCGAACGGTGCTGTCGCCGCCTCCGTGACCAGCGAAAGCTCCACGGCCGGCGCTTGCTCGGTGAAGCGCGTGAGCACGCGAGGTAGCCAGCGGTACGACTGGTGGCACGACATGGCGACGCGCAGGGTCGCGCTCGCGCCGCTGAGAAGCGTTCGAGTCTCACGCTGCAAGCGCTCCAGCTCGCTGAGCAGGCTCAGGGCACCGTGCGTGAAGTGGCGCCCGGCCGCGGTGGGCTCCAGCTGGCGAGCCCGCCGTTCGAAGAGCTGACCACCCAGACGCTGCTCCAGCAGGCGCAGCTGCTGGCTGAGCGCGGAGGGTGTGACGTGGAGCCGCTGCGCGGCGGCCTGCAGCGTGCCTGCCTCCGCGAGCGTGGTGAGCAGCCTCAGATCGCGCACTTCGGCGTCCGACATCCATGAAGCATGACTTTACGATCTGTTAAAAACAATGAGTTTTACTAATTGGCGCCTGCGACCCAAGCTGCCGGCATGTCGCTCTCCCGTCTGCTGTCGACTTTCGCCGCCGCGCTCAGCTTGGCTGGCTCCGGCTGCGCCGCGCGCCAAGCGCCGCCCTCACCCCTCGAGGATCGCGCGGCCATCACCGAGCTCTACGAGCGCTTTACGGCGGCAGCGAGCGACCACGACTGGGACGCCCTGCTCGCGTTGCTCGCCGAAGACGTGAGCTGGAAGGCGTCCGCTGGTGCCCTCGGCTTCGAGCACCACGGACGTCCCGCGGTTCGTACTTGGCTGATGGGCAACGAAGGCAAGATCGAGGTGCTGTTCTATCAAGCCGGTCCGCCGCGCCTCGAGCTGGTCTCACCCGAGCTGGCGCGGGTTCAGCTCAGCATGACCGAGCTGCTGTTGCTGAAGGAGACCGGGGAAGTGAAGCAGCTGTTCGGTGTGTACCGCGACGAGGTTCGCAAGCGCGCGGGACGCTGGCTGTTTGCGACCCGGAGCTTTCAGCTACGTCGTGAGGTGACGCTCACGCCGCCGAAGCCACCTGAAGCGCGCTGACGGTCGCCTCGAGGGCCTGCTAAGCTGCGTCGGCGTGAAGAAGAAGGTGGTGCTCGGCAGTGAATACGACGACGGCTTGCGGCAAGCCGTGATGGACTGCCTGAGCGACCTGGGCGCCACCATCGATGGACGGCAGTGGGGGCTGGGCGGCTCGCAGATCTTGGAGACGCTCAAGCTCTCGCTGGGGCGCGACGTGATCGTGGTCGAGGCGGAGACGTACGTCGGGCTCTCCGTGAGCGGCAGCGCTCGCTTGGTGGATCGCGTGGCGGCGATCGTCCGAGAGCGTACGGGCAAAGCGCGTGACGAGTAGTCGTCGTCGCAGGCGGTGCCATGCGCGCGAGGCCGGCCGGCATGTTCGAAACGCCTTGAAGGCAAGACCCCGTCCCAAAGGGGTGATGCCCGCTGATCTGGCGCCGAGAAAGATGCTAAGGAGGGTAAAGTTGGTGTTAAACCGTGCCGGCCGCTCCCTCGACTGACCACAACTCAAGCTTCGCGTACGCCCCTGGTGACGTGATCGCGTCCAAGTACCAGCTGGAGCAGCTGCTGGGCCAGGGCGGCATGGGTGCTGTGTTTCGCGCTCGCAATACGGCGCTCGACATGCTGGTGGCCATCAAGCTGCTGCGCGCCGACATGAACCGCGAGCTCCTGGCCGGGCGCCTGCTCCAGGAGGCCCGCGCCGCGGCGAAGCTCACGCACCCTGGCATCGTGCGCGTCTTCGACGTCGGTCAGACCGCGCTCGGCGACCCTTTCATCGTGATGGAGCTCTTGGAGGGCGAGACGCTGTCGGCGCTGATCGATCGCGAGCGACGCCTGAGCCCCATTCGCGCCGTGCAGCTGCTGCTGCCGATCGCGGAGGCGCTGTCCGCCGCCCACCACAAGGGGCTGGTGCACCGCGACGTGAAGCCGGACAACGTGCTGCTCGTGACCTCGGAGGAGGGCATCGTGCAGCCCAAGCTGCTGGACTTCGGGATCGTGAAGTCGGTGCAGGCAGACGGCGGACCTTCGGACGCCGGCTCGGTCGTCGGCAGCCCGGACTACATGTCGCCGGAGCAGGCTCGGGGACTGGAGCAAGTGGATGCTCGCAGTGACCTGTGGTCGTTCACGGTCGTCTTGTACGAGGCCATCGCTGGCGTCACACCGTTTCGCGCTGACGATCACGCCACGCTGCTGCGTCTGGTCGTCACCCAACACCCCAAGTCGCTGAAGGAGCTGGGCCTGGCGGACCACGCCCTCTCGTACATCGTGGAGCGCGGCCTGAGCAAAGACCCGCTGGCGCGCTACGACTCGCTCACCCAGATGGGGAAGGCGCTCGCCGCCTGGCTCGCGGATCAGGGCATCTCCGAAGATGCCTGCGGCGTATCGCTGGAAACGAAGTGGCTCGCGCGAGAGACAGAGCCGCAGGCGCTTTCTCGCCGAGGCTCGCCCCCGTCTCGACCCGATCCGACCTCCGGCATCCGTCAGGTCGACGTCGCGGTCGGAGAAGCGGCTGCTGTGCACTCGCTCGCGATCACGCTGCCGCCCAGCTCGCTGTCGCCCAGCGTGGATAGTGGCCGCGCCCCGCCCCCTTTCGCCCCGCGTCGCTCGCGCCGCCTGGCCACCGCCATCGCGGCGACGCTGTCGTTGCCGCTCGGTTGGCTCGCCTTCGATGCGCTGCGGCCAGAGCCGTCGCAGCCAGCCGTTATCGCGGCCGCCAGCGCGCCCCCACCCGCCCCGAGCGTCGTTGATGGTGAGGGGCGGGCTCCGC
>JAEYOT010000180.1 GCA_023411445.1 Pseudomonadota bacterium | reverse complement strand
GTCGTGATCGCCCCGGCCGGCGACGACGCGCTGGAGAATCACCCGGACAACCGCCTGCGCATGGCGGCGTCGCTCCGGGCCAAGTACTACCTCAAGCCGCTGAAGACCGCGTTCACCGCTGGGGCTCGCATC
Organism: Pseudomonadota bacterium; assembly: GCA_023411445.1. Classification (GTDB taxonomy): domain Bacteria; phylum Myxococcota_A; class Polyangia; order Polyangiales; family Polyangiaceae; genus PMG-095. The sequence continues at coordinate 2,826 of JAEYOT010000180.1, read as the reverse complement.
TATCGCGATACTTGGGACATTTTCGGGCAAACCTACGAGCTGGAGGCCGAGCGCTACGTGCTCGCGCCGCTGCGGGTCCTGGTCCGCGCCCGTTACTACCGGCAGACCGAGGCGCTGTTTTGGAGCGACGACTACACGGGCGGCGAGCCGGAAGACGGGCCGCGCGGGCAGTACTGGACCGGCGATCGTGAGCTCTCTCCGCTCGAGAGCTACCTGGTGGGGGGCCGCTTCGTGTTCCGCCAAGAGGGCGCGCCGGACAGCCGCATCGCGCGCGTGCTGCTATCGCTCGAGACGAGCGTCTCCTTCGACCTGCTGAAGACGAAGCTGCACGAGTTCACCTGGGGCGGCAACGCGCCGGACGATACGCTCGGTATGATCCTGTCGCTCGGCGTGCGCGGCGGCTTCTGAGCGCTGCGCGCGGCTGCTCGCTGGCAGGGCTCAGCCGCGATCGCCGCGCAGGCCGTGCTTGCGCGCCAGGTCGTACAGGTGCTTGCGATCCATCTTGGCTTCGCGGGCAGCGGCGCTGATGTTGCCGCTGTGGCGGTCGAGCAGCCACGAGACGTAGCGGCGCTCGAACTCGGCCTCGAAATCCGTGCGGATTTCGCGGTAGCTCTTGCTGGGGGAGAACTCGCTCACCGGCTCGCGCGACGAGCCAGGACTGCTGGCGGAGGCGGACACCGGCAGATCCAGCAGGCGCACCTCGCGCTCCCCACCGGCCGTGGCGATGTAGATCGCGCGGTCGAGCACGTTGCGCAGCTCGCGCACGTTGCCGGGCCAGTCGTGCGCGGAGAGCGCGGCCACGGTTTCTCGGCTGAGCGAGATGGCGGACGCGGACGGGTCGCGCTTCTTCGCGACCTCCAGGAAGCGCTCGACCAGGGCAGGGACGTCCTCGCGCCGGGTGCGCAGCGGCGGCACCGTGATCGGTACGACCGAGAGGCGGAAGTAAAGATCCTCGCGGAACTTCCCGCGCTCGACCTCTTCCTTCAGGTTACGCTTCGTCGCCGCGATGATGCGCGCCTCGGCGCGTAAGGTTTTGTTGCCACCCACGCGCCGGAACTCGCCGGACTCGAGCACGCGCAGCAGCTTGGGTTGCACGTCGATCGGCAGCTCACCGACCTCGTCCAAGAACACGGTGCCGCGCCCCGCCAGCTCGAACGCCCCCTGGCGCGTGGCGACAGCGCCCGTGAACGCGCCGCGCTCGTGGCCGAACAGCTCGCTCTCGATCAAGTTGTAGCTGACCGCGCCGCAGTCCACGACGACGAAAGGCTGCTCCTTGCGGGCGCTCTGCTGGTGCACCGCGCGCGCCAACATGTCCTTACCAGTGCCGGTCTCGCCCTCGATCAGCACGGAGGCGTCCGTGGGCGCGATGCGCTCGAGCACGCCGAAGATGCTGCGCATCGCCAGGCTTGGCCCGAGCACGTCACCGAAGTGCGGTGACTCACTGGGTAGGATCTGCGCGCGGTTGGGATCGCTGCGCACCACGAGCTCCACGCTGCCCACCGTCAACGTGGCTCCGGGGTCGATCAGTGCCTCACGGATCGCCGTGCGGCCCACGCGCGTGTGGTTGGTCGACCCGAGATCGCGTACCAGGATGCCGGCCTTGGTGCGCTCCAGCTCGCAGTGGTGGCGAGACACGGTGTCGTCCGGCAAGACCAGGTCATTGTCCTGGCTCTTACCGACACGCAGGCGTTGTCCCATTTTGACCCGCTTGCCGCGGGCGCCGCCGGTCAAGACGACGACCATCAACTCTTCGGGGAGTCCGTCCCCCAACGGTTGCGCCCTGGTCGCGATATCCGAGTGCGGAGAAGGCTGTGTCACGGGGTTAGTCCGGCGAGACGATCACTTCGCCACCCGCCAGGCTAACCCGGCGTTCAAAGGATGTCTCGCTCGGAATGGGGCGATCTTCCCCCGCCGAGCCCCGCCCCAGCGGCGCCAGGGCTCTAGCGTCCGCCTCTCGCGCGGCGTCGTGCAAAGTAATGACTACGATGTAGGTGTCGTCAGGAGCCGAGAACGTGTGGCGGACGACGCGCGGCGAGGCGGTCGGGAAGTCCTGGGAGAAGCCGGCGGTCGGCTCGGCGTCGCCTTGGCGGGTGACCACACCTTCGATGCGCCGGACCTGCCGACTCTCCAGCGCGATGGCCAGCGTTTGCTCCTTGGGCGCGGCGCGCGACACCAGCGACGCCACCAGCGCGACGCCGCCGACCAACACCACCCGCGCCAGGATCCCTCGAAGCTTGGGGCTCACGGCCCAGCCTCAGGGCGTTGGCGCGGGAGCGGACGCCGCGGGCTTCGGTGCGGGCTGCGCTTGCACGCTGCTAGCAGCCTGCTTCGGCACGCTCGCGGCGGGTGCGGCGCTACCGGCGCCGGGCGCCGCGCTGCCCGCGGGCGCAAGGCGAGCCGCGTTCATCATGCGCACCAGCTTGACCAGGTTCGAGACCGTGCCTTCCGGCAGGTTGACGGGCGGCATCGCGCCCTTGCCGTTCTTGATCACGGCGGCGATCTGCTCGTCCGTCACCGAGCTCTGCCACGCGGGATCCGAGAGGTTGGTCGCCTTGACCATCGGACCTTGCGGGCCGTCTCCGCGCCCGAGCTGCCCGTGGCAGCGCGTGCAGTTCTGCTGCCAGGCGACGATGGTGACGTCTTCCAGGCCCGGAACCGCGGAGCCGGCGGCCTTGGGATCGACCTGGCCCTGCTGGCTGGGCGGAGCGTCGCTCTGATCGTGATCGCTCACGCGCCACTCGCGCAAATCCGCGGCGCGCTCGTTACAGCCGAGCGCGCCCAGTAACAGGACTGACAAAACGGCGCAGCGGAGCGCTAGGGCTCCGC
>JAEYOT010000168.1 GCA_023411445.1 Pseudomonadota bacterium | reverse complement strand
CACCAGCACCGCTCCCGCCACTAGAGGCGCCGCCCTTGCCGCCGCTGCCATCGCCACCCTTGCCGCCACTCGCCGCGACATCAATCTTGCCGCCCGCCGACCCACCGCTCTCGGTCTCGGTCTCGGTCTCGTCGCTCGTCTGGTCGAAGATCGACGTCTCCGCGGCGCCGCTGCACGCCACCCCGAGGCTCAACGCTGCCACCAGGCCAAGCCCCCAACCGCCGCTCGTTCTCCCGTCGCGCATGGCGGCGCAGTCTACTCGAAAAGGCGCTATGCTGAGCGAGGATGCGCGAGCACCAGTTCGACGGGCTGGTTGGTCCCACTCACCACTACGCGGGGCTCAGCCCGGGCAACCTCGCCAGCCAGGCTCACGCGGGCGACGCGAGCAACCCTCGTGCAGCAGCGCTGGAAGGACTAGCCAAGATGCGCCACGTGCGCGCGCTCGGCGTGGCGCAGGCGGTGCTGCCTCCGCAGCCGCGACCGAGCCTGTCGCTCTTGCGCCGGCTCGGCTTCACCGGTGACGACCAGGCGATCCTCGCGCGCGCGCTGCGCGAAGCGCCGGAGCTGCTCCACGCCGCCAGCAGCGCCTCCAGCATGTGGGCAGCGAACGCGGCCACGGTCGTGCCGAGCGCGGACAGCGCAGACGGGCGCGTCCACCTCGTGCCGGCCAACCTCGCCACGCTGCTCCACCGCAGCATCGAGGCCGAGTCTACCGAACGGGTGCTACGCGCCATCTTCGCGGACGAGTCGACGTTTTGCGTCCACGCGCCACTGCCGGCGTGCGACGCCTTGACGGACGAAGGAGCCGCCAACCACACGCGGCTCGTCACCAGCCGCGGGGCCCTGCATCTGTTCGGCTGGGGCAGGCGCCAAGGAGAGCCTGCGCCTACCAGCAAATTCGTGGCGCGGCAGACGCTCGCAGCCAGCCTCAGCGTCGCCCGCGCCTGTGGGCTCGCGCGAGAGCGGACGCTCGCTTGGCAGCAAGCACCGCACGGCATCGACGGCGGTGCGTTTCATACCGACGTCGTAGCGGTGGGTAACGGCAACGTCTGGCTCCTGCACGAGCACGCCTTCGTGCAGCACGAGCAGCTACTGCAGCGGGTGCGCGAGCTGCTGGGTGAGGAGCTGGGCGTGGTGCTCGCGACCGAGCAGGAGCTGCCGCTGGCCAACGCGGTCGCGGCCTACCCCTTCAACTCCCAGCTGCTGAGCCTTCCTTCCGGCAAGATGCGCCTGCTCGCGCCGCGCGAGGCGCTAGAAAACGACGCCGCGCGACGCTTCCTCGAGCGCGCCGTCGCCGAGCGTCCCGAGCTCGAAGGCGTGGACTACATCGACGTGAACGGCTCGATGCGCAACGGCGGCGGGCCAGCCTGCCTGCGCCTGCGCGTGCCGCTCACCGAGGCCGAGCGCGGCAAGCTGGGCGGCGCGGTGGCCTTCGATGAGCGGCTGGAGCGCGCTCTCACCGAGATCATCTCGCGGCGCTACCGCGATCGACTCACGCTGGCGGACGTCGCCGATCCGCAGCTGGTAGACGAGGCCCACACGGCGCTGGACGAAATCACGAGCGCGCTCGGTCTCGGCAGCATTTACGAGTTTCAGCGCTAGCCGAATCGTCCTAGTCGCCGGCCTACCTCGGCACGGCAGCTGCATCTCCACGCGGCAGGAGAGAGACGATGGCAAGCCCACAACGCATCCAATCCCTGTGGCCCTATCGTGAGCCCAGCGCCAGCTGGCCCATCGAGCTGCGCGCCCGAGGCAGCTCGGCCAGCCGTGGCATCGGGCTACGCGAGAAGACGGACTTTCCGGTGCTGCTCTGCGAAGGCCCGCACGCGGCGCACTGCCGCGCCGTCGAGCTGTCCGCCACCGGCATCGTGCTGGAGCGCGGGCGGGAGCTCAGCGAGCGTGAGCAGCGCGCGCTGTTCAAGCTGGAGCTCTACTTGCCGCATCAGCCTCGGCCCGTGCGTGTGCTGGCCAAGCTGGCACGCCGCTCTAACCTCACCGAGTACGCCTTCAAGTTCGTGCTCATTTCGGACGTCGATCGGCTCACGCTGATGGAGCATCTCGACCGACAGCAGCGTGACTCCTTGCACCTGCTCGAGGATATCGAGCACAGCGCGGCGTAGCAGCGTGGTCAGCTCCGCCCACCCAACATGGCCTCGGGTCGCACCCAGCGCTCGAAATCCTCCGCGCTGACTAGGCCGAGCGCGAGCGCGGCCTCGCGCAGGCTCGTGCCGTGGTGGTGGGCATGGTGCGCCACCTTGGCCGCGGCGTCGTAGCCGATGTGCGGCGTGAGCGCCGTCACCAGCATCAAGGATTGCTCGAGCAGAAAACGCATGCGCTCCGCGTTGACCTCGAGCCCGGCCGCGCAATGCTCCCGGAAGCTGTCGGCCCCGTCCGCCAAGAGCCGCACGCTCTGCAGAAAATTGTGCGCGATGAGCGGCTTGTAGACGTTGAGCTGGAAGTTGCCGGAGGCGCCGCCCACGTTGATGGCAACGTCGTTGCCCAGCACTTGCGCGCAGGCCATGCACAGCGCCTCCGACTGCGTCGGGTTCACTTTGCCCGGCATGATCGAGCTACCGGGCTCGTTCTCCGGGATGCGGATCTCCGCTAGGCCCGCGCGCGGTCCTGAAGCCAGCCAGCGCACGTCGTTGGCGATCTTG
>JAEYOT010000042.1 GCA_023411445.1 Pseudomonadota bacterium | reverse complement strand
TGGTGATGAGCCGCGGGGGCGGGCGGAAGGCGCCCCTTCCAAGCTGGACGAGCCGGAGGCGTTCGCCCGCACGGCGGAGGCCAACACCCAGGAAAAAGCCTCGCGAGAGGTGGACTGGGAGAAATTCCTCGAGAACCGCACGCTGCAGACTCCACCGGCGAGCGGTCGTGGTGGCTTCGACGAGCTACCGCCCATCGAGCAGAACCTGACGAAGCCGCGCAACGTGCAGGACCACCTGATGTGGCAGCTGCAGATGAGCGACTTCAGCGACGTGGAGCGCCGCTTCGCCGAGCTGGTCATCGGTAACCTCGACGACAAGGGCTACCTGGACCTCGCGGGCGTGGAGCGACCGGACGGCACGCGCACGCCGGACTTGACGATCGAGGAGCTGGCGGAGGAAGCCGGGCTGCACCCGGAGGACGCGCCGCTGGTCCTGGAGATGATCCAGAACTTCGATCCCATCGGCGTCGCCGCGCGGGACTTGCGCGAGTGCCTGCTGATCCAGGCCAAGGCGGCCGGCTACGAAGAGGGCGAGCCGGTGCTGGAGATCATCCAGAACCACCTCCACCACCTGGAGCGGCACAACTACCAGGCCATCGCTCGAGAGATGAAGCTGCCGCTGGAGGACGTGTACGAAGCGGCCAAGGAGATTCAGGACTTCGAGAGCCGCCCAGCGCGAAATTTCTCGGATCAGGACGACCGCACGATCGGCATCACGCCGGACGTGTACGTGATGAAGGACGGCAACGATTTCGTCGTCGTCGACAACGACCGCGGCGTGCAGCGCCTGTTCATCAACGAGTCGCTGACCAAGCGCTTGATGAAGGATCCCTCGGCGAAAGAGTTCATCGGGGAGAAGCTGCGCAACGCCCAGTGGCTGATCCGCGCCATCGAGCAGCGCCGGAAGACCATCATCCGCGTCTCCGAGTGCATCGTGGAGAAGCAGCGTGACTTCTTCGAGAAGGGCGTCTCCTACCTCAAGCCGATGATCTTGCGGGACGTGGCGGAGGCGGTGGGCATGCACGAGTCCACCATCTCGCGCGTGACGACGAACAAGTACATGCACACCCCGCAGGGCTTGTTCGAGCTCAAGTACTTCTTTAACTCGAGCATCCGCCGGGTAGCCAGCGAGGACATCGCCAGCGAGTCCGTCAAGCAGGCCATCAAGAAGCTGATCGACGAAGAGGATAAGACCAACCCCGTCAGCGACCAGGCCATCGTGGAGATGCTGGAGAAGAACGACGGTATCAAGATCGCCCGACGCACGGTCGCGAAGTACCGCGAAATGCTCGGCATCCTCGCCTCGTCCAAGCGCAAGCGCCTGTTCTGAAACGAGCCCGCGCCAGCGACGCGCGGGCTAGCCGGCTCCTTGTAACTAGGCTCTAATGGGGTCAAGCCAAGGAGTCTGAGCAAACATGAACGTCAGCATCACTTTTCGCCACATGGACGCGAGTGAGGCCATCAAGAAGCACGCGGCAGCGAAGCTCGGCAAGCTGCAGAAGTTTCTGCGCCAACCCATGACGGCGAAGGTGACCATCTCGGTCGACAAGCTGAAGCACGTCGCGGAGGCGCGTATCTCCAGTGGAGGCGCGCACCTCGAAGCGAAGGAGAGCAGCGATGACATGTACACCTCGATCGATCGCATGATCACGAAGCTCGAACGACAGATCCGCGTCACGAAGGGGGCGGCGGAGTCTCGTCGTCGCGCGGCCAAGACGGGCGTCAGGTCCGGCGATACGCCGCCCGAAGCCAAGGCGGCGCGCCCCGCGGCGAAGAAGGTGGCCAAGAAGGCGCGCCCGGCGGCAAAGAAGGTCGCCAAGAAGACCAAGCGCTGACATACCTGGAGGCGAGCGCGACCCCCGAAGCCCCAAGCCATGCGACTGTCAGACATCATCACGAGCGATCGCATCCTGGTAGATCGCGAAGGTAAGCTGCCCAGCAAGGCGGAGGCGCTGCGCGCGCTTTCGCAGTTGCTGGGCGGGGCCGTGAGCGCGCCGGAGGATGAAGTGCTGGCGCTCCTCTTGGAGCGCGAGCAACTACAGAGCACCGGCATCGGCGACGGGGTCGCCATCCCGCACAGCGCGCTGGAGCATGCGGACGCGCAGGCCGCGGCGCTGCTGCTCTTTCCGAGCGGTATCGACTTCGATGCCATCGATGGAAAGCCCGTGCACATCGTGTTCGGCGTCGTCGGGCCGAAGCGCGCGACGGGCGAGCACCTGCGCACGTTGGCGCGCATCTCGCGCCTCTTGCGCGACGACGCTACCCGACAGCGCCTAGCCAACGCCGAGTCGGCCAAGTCTGCCTTCGAGCTGATCGAGTCGCACGACGCGACGGCCAAATGAAGTGAGGCGAGGGTGACCTACGAGCCCTCTTCGCAAGCGCTTCGGTCGATCTCGGTTCGCGAGCTCTTGGATGACTCGCACTTGGGGCTCAACGTTCGCCTGGTGGCCGGCGCCACCGGGCTGGGGCGCGAGATCGCGCATCCGCGCATCCAAAAGTCGGGTTTGGCGCTGGTCGGTCACCTGCACGGCGTCGTGCCGTCGCGTATCCAGGTGCTGGGCGAGACCGAGCTCAGCTACGCCGAGACGCTGAGCGAAGCGGAGCAGGAGCGCGCCGCGGAGGGGTTCTTCTCGATCCCCGTCGCGTGCGTGATCGTGACGCGCGGGGTGGATCCGCCGAAGCCGTTCTGTCTGGAGGCGGAGCGGACGGGTACGCCGCTCGTGGTGTGCACGGAGCGCTCCTCGACCGTGATCGCGGCCTTGCACACGCTGCTGGACGAGCGGCTGGCGCCGCGCACGCGCATTCACGGCGTGCTGGTGGACGTGTTCGAGGTCGGGGTGCTGCTGCTCGGTAAGAGCGGCATCGGCAAGAGTGAGTGCGCGCTGGAGCTGGTGATGCGCGGGCACCGCCTGGTGGCGGACGACGTGATCGAGGCCGACTACCGCCCACCGGGCATGGTGTTCGGCCAGCCTGCGGCGCTGCTCCGTCACCACATCGAGGTGCGCGGCCTGGGCATCCTCAACATCAAAGATCTGTTCGGAGTCACCGCGATCCGGGAGCGCAAGCGGGTAGACTTGGTGGTGGAGCTGCAGCTGTGGCAGCCGGACGCTCCGTACGATCGCATCGGCTTGGAAGATCGCTACCGCGATCTGCTCGGCGTGTCCGTGCGCGAAGTGGTGTTGCCGGTCCGGCCGGGGCGCAACATGAGCAGCATCATCGAGATCGCGGCGC
>JAEYOT010000033.1 GCA_023411445.1 Pseudomonadota bacterium | reverse complement strand
GGTATCGACGGCTCGGGTAAGACCACCATCTCCAACCGGGTCGCCGCAGAGCTGGCCGCCGAGGGCTTGGCGGTGAAGCACCTGCGCGCCGAGGGCAAGTTCGTCTCGCCCGTCTCGGAAGGCATCCGCGAGTTCGGCCGCAACGCGCAGAACCTGGACCTGTGCTGGCAAGCCGAGTTCTTGCTCTACGTAGCTCGCGACGTGCAGCTCATCCACGAGGCGCTGCGGCCGGCGCTGGCCGACCACGACTTGGTGCTGGCCGATCGCTTCTTGTACACGCCCGAGGTGCTCGGCCGGCACGGCCGGCGCTTGCCGGAGTCCTTCACGCGCCCCATCCTCACGGCGGCCGCCGACGGCCTCGAGCCGGATCTGGTCATCCTGGTCGACGTGGATCCGACGTTCGCGCGCGCGCGTCGCAAGCTGCGCAAGCTGAGCGAGCAGCAAGCCAAGCCTCCGTCACGCAAGGGCCTGGCGGGCGTCGGCCTCTCGCAGCGCCTGCGCCGCGGTTACTTGGCGCTGGCGGACGAGCAGCCGGAGCGCTGGGTCGTGCTCCAGAATCAGGACTCGTTGGACAAGAGCGTCCGGCGCGCGGTGGACTTGATCCGAAACGCGCACCGCGAGGGCGCTGCGCGCGCCATCGCGCGTTTCCGCGCCGAGACGGCGCACGCCGTCACCTCCAGTGCCGCGATCCGCGCGCCTCAAGACGGGCTGACCGCGTTCTTGCGCGTGGTGGACGGCTTGCTGGAGCGCGAACCGCGGGTGGCCGCATACATGCTGGGCGGCATGCACGGGCCGAGCATCGACGAGCGCCGGAGCGCGCTGTTCGAGCGCGAGCCGGACGCCGTGCTGGTCGCGCTCGGCGACCTGGTGGACGACGAGAGCTTCCGCTTGCGCGAACGAGCCCGCCAGCAGCTGCCCGGGCTCACGCTGCGCTCGCTGGGTGCGGCCCTGCAGACCGAGCGCGGTTGGGCGCTGTGGGAGGAGCTGGCTCAGCTGGCTCCGGCCGACGCCTTGTCCTGCTTGAACGGCGTCACCGACGAGCGCGCCTGGCGCGCCCGCGCGCGCTGGTACGAGCAGCACCCGGCGCTGCAGGGCGCAGCCGTGGGCACGCTCGCGGGCATCGATGACGCGCGCGCTTGGGAGCTCCGCGAGCGTTTGCTGAGCGAGCGCGGCGGCGAGGTCGATGCGAGCTACGATCTGTCGAGGGTGCTCGCCAAGTCCGTCACCGGCCTCTCCGGGGAGCGCGCGTGGCAGCTCCGGCGCCGGGCGCGCAAGCTCGCGCCCGTGGCCGCGCTGGCCTCACTGAGCGGTCTGCAAGACGATGAGAGCTGGCGCTGGCGGCGCGAGGCGCTGCGCCAGGCGCCCAAGGTGGTGATGGGCTCGCGCCGCGGCCGGCTGGAGAGCGAAGCCTGGAGCCTGCGCCAGCAGGTGGTGCTCGACTGCAAGGAAGCCTTGGACGGCTTGCAAGGCGTCGACGCCGCCGAAGCCTGGGCGCTGCGCGAGCAAGCGCGCGACGTGTGGCCTTCGACGGTGGTAAAGACCTTGGGAGGACTGGCCGACGGCGACCGCGGCCAAGAGCTGGTAGCGCGGCAGCTCCGGCGCTATCCCGACAGCGTATCTCTGCTGAAACACGTCTCTGTCATCGCGCTGGGCTTGCACCGGCAGGCGCGCGAGTCAGTCTGAACAGGAGAACCCCGCGCTTTGCCCCCCTTCGGGATAGAATTGACACAGGCGCTCGGCACCGGCCCGATGACGGCCGCGGACCTCGAGTCGCTCTTCTTGCGCATGGCGCTGGCCCCGGTGCTGGGTGCGTGCGTCGCCTACCGCGTTTGGCGGAAGGTGATGCCGTTCACGTCCCCACCCTCTGCTCAAGGCGCGCAGACGCAGACGCTGATCGCCGCCGCTGGTGCCCTGATGGTGGTGGTGATCGGCGACAACGTCGCGCGCGCGTTCGGCTTGGTCGGCCTGGGCTCCTTCATCCGCTTTCGCTCCGGCATCAGCGACCCGCGCGACGCGGCGGTCATGTTCGTGATGATCGGCATCGGCATGGCCTGCGGCTTGGGCATGTCGATCATGGCCATCGCCGGCACCGGCTTCGTCTCGGCGCTATTGATCCTATTCGACGCCACCGGCAAGAAGCGGGCGAAGCGCACGCTCGTGACCATCAACGCCGAAGATCCTTCGGCGATTTTTCCGCACCTCACCCGCCTGTTCAAGAACACGCGCGTGGTGGAGATGTCGAACCGCACGCCCGAGCTGGGCAAGGACAGCGGCAAGCTGGTGGTGGAGCTGGACCTACGCGGCAACATGGACGCCGCGACCATCCGAGAGATTTTGCAGGTCAACCAGGTGCCCGGCGTGTTCCGGGTGGCCCTCGCCGAATGAGTCAGACAATGCCTACGACGTTCTGGTCCCAGATTCGAACTCCGCTGCTCCCGAGCTCCTTCTTGGCGTGCGCCAGCTTGCTGCTGGCGTGCGGCACCGTCGATCCGGCGGACAACCGCGGGCAGGGCGGCAGCGGCGGCTCCGCTTCGAAGGGCGGCACGGACAGCGGCGGTGAGCCGGGCTCCGCAGGAGCCGGTGCTACAGGAGCAGGCGGAGACGGCGCGCTCCTGCCGCTCCTGCCGCTCGCTACCGGCAACACGTGGACCTACCGCGTGACCAAGAGCGGCGAGACCAGCATCAAGACCACGACCGTGGGTGAGCTGGAAGAGGTCGGCGGCGCGGGACCCTACGCCGACGTGCTGGCCTACCACATCGTCACGCTAAAAAAGGACGGAACGGATCGCACCGAGAGCTGGCAGCTGCCCGACGAGGGCAACCCGCTACGCATCCTGCGTTACCAGGAGCAATCGTTCAAAGCCTCGACCGGCGACCTCGATCAGACCGAGTACTGGGACCCACCCAAGCTGCGCATCGACGGCACGGCGGAGCGCACGGTGGCGGGCGCCAGCTGGCTCGAGGCCTACAGCGAGACCAAGCTGAAGGTGGGCCTCACGCCGACCACCCACGACGTGCGTGACGTTTGGACCGTGCTCGCGGACGACGCGACGCTGGAGGTACCGGCCGGCACCTTCGAGAACGTGGTTCACGTCCGCAAGTCCGGCGGCAGTAACAGCAAGGAGTACTGGTTCGCGCGCGGCATCGGCAAGCTCAAGGAAACGGGCTCGCAGACCGAAGAGCTCACCGAGTACGACCTGGTGGAAGAGCCGTGAGCCTCATCTCGCCGGCCAGCGATCGCAGCGCCCAAGATGTGGCGATCACCGCCGAGCGAGAAGAGACCAAGTATTTGGTCGGCGCGAGCGAGCTACCGGCGCTGCTGCGCGTGATCGCGGCGCGCCTGTCGCCGCACCGCTTCACGGGTGAGGCCGCCAATCGGCTGCCTGGCGCGCAGCATTTCGTCACCACCATCTACTTCGACACGCAGAGCCTGGCGTACTTTCGCGCCGCGCGCGAGAACACGCGACAGAACGTCAAGATCCGCGCCAAGGAGTACTACGATCTGCACCCCTCGCTGGCCGAGCTCGCCACCGAGCCGGAGCAGATCTTGCGCTACCAGCCGTGGCTCTGGTTCGAGCTGAAGCGTCGTACCGGGTCGGTCACGAGCAAGAAGCGCTTCCGCTTCCCCAAAGCCGCCGCCGCCACGTTGTTCGATGAGGCGCGCGCGCCGGAGGGCCTGAGCGGCGCGGAGCAGGCGGACGCTCGGCTTCTGATTGAGCACGTGCGCGCGCAAGCCGAGCGCGTGGCCCCGAGCGCGATCGTGAATTACCGCCGGCTGGCGTTCCAAAACGAGGACGCGACGCTGCGCGTGACCATCGACTTGGGGCTGTCGTTCTTCCCGGTGCCGAGCGATCTGTTCCGGCGCACGCGGCCGCTCTCGCGCAGCGAGCTGGGCAGGCCGTGCGCGGTGGAGCAGCGCGCCGTCGTGGAGGTGAAGCGCTTGGGGCCGCTCCCGGCGTGGCTGAGCCAGGCTCTGGCT
>JAEYOT010000926.1 GCA_023411445.1 Pseudomonadota bacterium | reverse complement strand
CCCCAGCGTGGATCCGGATCGCCTGGCGCTGCTGCGCCGCGACAACCCGCTTTCCGTGTTCAACCCGAACTGGGACTCGCGTCGCCTGAACCTCGTGTCTTTCGTCGAGTCCAAGCGCAAGGTCAAGATCGACGGCTTTGCTCGCGATGGTGAGGACGTGAGCGAGCTGGCGCGTCGGCTCAACTTGTCGACCCTGTTCTACGACGTGACGCTGCTGCCGGCGACGCGCGAGAAGGACACGGTCAAGTTCTCGCTCGAAGCGAAGGTGAGGTACTAGTGGCTCGCGGCGAATCAGCGCTGGCAAAACTCCCAGTGATCGCCAAGGTCGGTGTCGGGGCCCTGTTCGTGGGGCTGATCGGCGTCGCTTACTTCGTCGTGTTCTACGGCGACTTGGCCAGCTCGATCACGGCGGCCAAGAGCACGGAGACGCGGCTGCGCGGAGAGCTCGCCGATGCGCGCAAGGCGGAGTTCGCGTACCAGCAGGACCTGACCGAGCTCAGCCAACGGCAGCAACAGCAACGTGAGCTGGTCAAGATCCTGCCCACCGAGACGGAGTACCCGGCGTTCTTGAGCGCGATCCAGAACGTGGCCAACGTGGCCGGTGTCGGCTTGACCGCCTGGTCCCCGTTGGCGGAGGCGCCCGAGCAGTTCTACTCCCGCGTGCCGATGAAGCTGCAGCTCCGTGGTCGCTACCACCAGGTTGCCAAATTTTTCCACGGTGTGGGCCAGCTCGACCGCGTGATCAACATGGAGAACATCGCCCTCACCGACCCCAAGGTGGAGGGTGAGGACGTGGTCGTGAAGGTGGAAGCGCTCGCTACGGCCTTCCGCGCCAAGCCGGACGCCAAGGCCGCGGCGAAGCCAGTGGACAAGCGCGGAGGTGCCAAGTGAAGGCCCGCCTGCTCCTGCTGGCGCTGCTGCTGCCGGCGTGCGGTGACGACCCGGTCACGCCGCCTTCGGACATCAAGACTCCCGCCTCCGCGGCAGGCACGGCCGTGGCGGCGCCGGCCCCGGCGGCCAAGAAGAACGAGCCGGGGCCACCACCCAAGATGGAGATCGTCGAGGCAGAGCTCACGGAGAGTGAGCGCAGCCGCGATCCGTTCCGCTCCTTTGCGGAGTTCTTCAAAGCTGAGGCCAAGGGCACCGCCAAGAGCCAGCGCGAGGTAGTGCTCTCGCAGTTCTCGATCGACGAGCTCAAGCTGATCGGCATCGTCACGCGCGCGGAGCCGGCTAAAGCCATGCTGGTAGATCCGGGCGGCATGGGCCACGTGGTCAAGCGCGGTCAGTTCGTGGGCAAGGCCGACGTGGTGCAGGCGGCGGGGCGCACCGGCGCAAGCTACGAGATCAACTGGCGCGTGGATCGCATCCGCGACGGCGACATCGTGCTGGTCCGCGAAGATCCGCAGAACCCAGACGTGCCCAGCGCGACGCGCGTGATCCCGCTGCGACCCGAAGGCACCGACGTGCGCTGAAGCGCGCTCGAGCGCGCCAACACCCACTCATCCTCGCGACGTCTCCGGACGGCGCAAAATTTGTTCGTCTGCTTCTTAGCCGGCTACGCTTTCGACGAGAGGCCGAATTTGCCTGACTTTCGCAGAATTTCGACTTGGGGAGCCCCCGCATGAGCTTGCGCTCGCTTCGATTCAGTCGGGCCCTGTCGGTGGCAGCGACGCTGACCGCCCTTTCCAGCCTGACCCTGGCGGCTGGACCCGAAAGAGTGGCCACCAAGCTAACGCTGTCGGCAGCCGGCGCCCCCGGCGCTGCCCGTCTGCGTATGACCTTCGACCAGCCGCCGACCTACACGGCGCGGCTCGAGCGCGGCGCCACGCGCCTGATCGTGGACGTGCCCTCCTCGACGCTGCGCGACATCCCCAGCGCCTTGCTCGACAAGGTGGGTGTGGTCGGCGGCGTGATGGTGCAGTCCTTCCCGGCCGGCGGTAGTCGCACCACACGGCTGTTGCTCACGCTGCTCGAGGCCAGCCACTACTCCGTGGCGGTTGACGGCAGTGACTTGGTGATCGCCGTAGCGCCTGGCAAGGACGGCAAGATCGAGGCGGTGCCACGCGCTGCTGCCGAGGCCAAGGCGCCGCTCACAGCGAGCGAGCCATGCAAGGTGCTGGACGTCCGCTTCCAGCACCTGAGCAGCCACGATGAGGTCGTGATCGAGCTCAGCCAGCCGGGCGAGCACGTGGAGGCCTCTCGCGGCAATGGCCGGAGGACGCTCACGCTTTCGTGCAGCAAGCTGAGCGAGGAGCTGACGCGCACGCTGGACGTGTCTGCCTTTGGCGGCAAGTTGGCGAGCGTCTCCTCCTACTCGCGCTCGGACGATAAGCAGTCGTCGGTGGTCGTGGACGTCGACACGCGCGGTGAGGTGACGACGCGCGTGTCTCGGCGCGGCTCCAGCTTGGTCTGGTCCTTCGCGCCCAAGGGCCAGCGCGAGCCGTCGACGGTCAGCGGCGTAGGGCTCGACGGCGGCGCTGCGCGCAAGACCCGCACCGTTTACGTCGAGCAGGCGGTCACGGGCGTGCAGGAGGTCGTCTCCGGCTTCGCCCCCGAGGCGGTCGAAACGCGCATCGACCCCGGACAGACCGGCGCCTTCGGCCCGACCGTGCTCGGGCAAGAGCGCCGCAACTTCGCCGGGCGGCGCATCGATCTGGATCTGAAGGACGCCGACATCCACAACGTGCTCAGGCTGCTCGCGGACGTGGGACAGGTGAACATCGTCACCGCCGACAACGTGACCGGCTCGGTCTCCATCCGCATGCGCAACGTGCCCTGGGATCAGGCGCTGGACATCGTGCTGCAGTCCAAGAACCTGGGCATGGTGCGGCAAGCGAACATGATCCGCGTGGCGCCGCTGGCGGACCTGGAGAAGGAGCGCGAGATGCAGATCGCGCGTCGGCAGCAAGAGGTGAAGCTGGCGCCGATCGAGACGCGCTTGATCCCGGTCAGCTACGCCAACGCCGCCGATCTGCAGGAGCGCGCTCGCCCGCTCTTGTCCGAGCGCGGGTCGATCGCGGTGGACGAGCGCACCAACGTGATGATCGTGCGGGACATCGCGGGCAACCTCAACCAGGTCGAGGAGCTGACGCGCTCGCTGGATACGCAGACGCCGCAGGTGCTGGTCGAGGCCCGCATCGTGGAGGCGACCAGCCGCTACATCCGCGACGTGGGTATCCAGTGGGGTGGCGACGCCACTTTCTCGGCCGCCACCGGCAACCCGACCGGCCTCGCGTTCCCGAACGCGATTGGCCTAGCGGGCGGCGCCAGCGACGGTAACACGCCCACCGCTGGCTTGAGCCCCTTCACCAACACGGTGGCGAACCCGAACTTCGCCGTGAACCTACCGGCGGCGGTCGGCACCGGTTCCGGTGGCGCGCTGGGCCTCACCTTCGGCTCGATCGACAACACCATCAACCTGGCCGTGCGCC
>JAEYOT010000866.1 GCA_023411445.1 Pseudomonadota bacterium | reverse complement strand
ACGGCGACGGCCCCGGGCCCCCTCCGCGGCCACTACACCGTCAACACCCCGCGGCCGGTGGGATCCTCCACGTCGAACCTCTTCGAGAAGAACGCCCAGCGCTGTTGGATGGCGCCGAGCGCGCGGCCGTCGGCCGTGAACACCTCTAGGCGCTGAAAGAAGAAGCGAAAGGGGTGCACGGCGCGCAGCACCAGCTGTCGCGTGTTGTCGAAGAAATGGATCTCGAACTCTCGCCAGTGGCCGAGGAACATGCGAGCCAAGAAGGCCAGCCCGCCCTTGCCCTGCTCGGCCGCGAAGGCGAAGGGAGCCCCGTTCACCTCGAGCGAGTACTTGTTGCGCGTCTCTATGCCGAACAGCTCGGCCAGCTCGCGCTTTTGCACGATCATGACTTCGCTCGATTGCTGAACGATGGCGAGCATTTCGGACATGGCTTGGAGCGGTATCACGAAATGGGGTGACCGGGAGCGCGCTCGGCAATCCTCGCTCGGCCGCCGCACCTGGCGGGCCCTTCGGACGCCAAGTACGTGGAAATGGTGGCTCAAGACCCCTAGCAGAGGTCTGGATTCGCTCGCCGCCAGGCCTCGCCTCCGAGTTTCGGTCCGTGGCGCGGCAGGGGTCGTGGTAACTTTGGAAATGCCGCCATGGGAGTGAACGCGTGAGCGACGACCACGACACCCAGCAGTCCGCCGAGCCCGTCTATGTCATCGAAGACATCCCGGTGGGAGGGGAGCACGGCGTCAGCCCCGGTGAGGTCTTACGGGAGGGCATCCCGGTGCCGGAGCACCTGCGGCTGTTTCGGGAGATCGGGCGCGGTGGCATGGGTCGCATCCACCCCGCCACGGATCGGAACCTGCTGCGTCATGTGGCGCTGAAGCGGCTCGATCGGGAGCTGGCGAAGGTGCCCATGTATAAGGACGGCTTCATCGCCGAAGCGCAGATGACCGGACAGCTGGAGCACCCGAACATCGTCCCGGTGCACGAGCTGGCGGTGTCCGAGCAAGGCGTGCCCTACTTCACGATGAAGCTCGTGCAGGGTGTCAATTTCGACGAGTGGCTGCGCGACCCGCTGCGCCCGCCGGGCTCCACCGCGCGCCTGGAAGACGGCCTCGAGATCTTCCTGAAGGTGTGCGACGCCGTCGCCTACGCTCATCACCGCGGTGTCATCCACCGCGATCTCAAGCCCGAGAACGTGATGGTGGCGGACTTCGGGCAGACGTACCTCATGGACTGGGGCCTGGCGCGGCTGACGCGCTCACGCCCGGCTTCCGGCTCGCGCGCGCAGATGGAAGCGCCAGGGCCGGTGGGCACGCCGACGCACATGGCGCCGGAGCAAGCGCGCGGCAATCCGCAGGAAATGGACGAGCGCAGCGACGTCTTTGGGCTGGGTGCGATCCTGTACGAGATCGTGAGCGGCAAGCTGCCATACGGCGACGCCAGGGACGTGGACAGCGTGCTGAAGCGGGCGGTGGCCGGCCAAGTGGTGCCGATCGACGTGGCCAGCATGGGCATCGGCGTGTCCAAGCGTATCCGCAACATCGTGGATCGCGCGGTGGCGCCCAAGCCGGAAGATCGCTACCAATCCGTGGTCGAGCTGCAGGCGGACGTGCGCACGTTCCTGCGCGGTGGCTTGCACCTGCCGCGCCGCGTGTTCCCGCCGGGCAGCGTCATCATCCGCGAGGGTGACGTGGGTGACGCGGCGTACATGATCGTCAGCGGCCGCTGCAAGGTCAGCCGTCGCGTCGGAGACGGGCAGGAGCTGATCGGGACGATGGGCGCCGGTGACGTGTTCGGCGAGATGGCCCTCCTGCTCGACGAGCCGCGCGCGGCCACGGTCGAAGCCGAGGACAACGTCACCGTGCTGGTGCTGGATCAACGCACGCTGACGGCCGGGCTGGGCGCGGATGGCTGGACCGGAGCGCTGGTGCGGGCGCTGGCGCAGCGCTTTCGCGCGTTGGAGCAGAAAATCCGCGAGGCCGGCGTCCGGCGCTGAGCCGCCCGTCTCAATGGGAGACGCGGCGGGGCCGGGCCTCAAGTTCGGGCAGTAACGGCCGTTCGCTCAGCCCGAGGCCTAGTGGCGTCCCGCGTTGGACGTCCTCACTGCCGGGGATGAGCGTGAAGCCAGCACAGCACCACCAAGACACGTCCAACGACGCGGTCCCGAGCGATCCGCTCCGCCGCCATTCTGGGGTCCAGGCGAGGGTCTCCGCGCCGCCGGCCTCGCTCCCCGAGGCGGGCCAGCCGCTGATCTCGATCGGCTCACGCGCGGACGTGGCGCTGCTCGAGCCGACCTACGCGTACCTCTCGACGTACACCTTCGCCATGCTGCCCCCGCGCGTCGCGGAGCGCTTGAACGTGGCCATCTACGAGCTTTACGCTAACGCGCTCCGCTACGGCAGCGCCGCGGGCGAGGTGCGGCTCGAGCTGTTTCGCACGAGCGGAGGCGCGCGGGTGAGCGTGAGCAACTACGCGAGCGACAGCGATCGGCTGCGCCTGGTAGCGCAGGCCGATCGCGTGCAGCGTGACGCGGAAGCCGTGTTCCGGGCCGAAATGGCGCGCTTCGACGAGGGCAGCGCCGCCGCGCCCATGCTCGGGCTGGTGCGGGTTGCGCACGAGAGCAAGCTCCCGCTGAGCGTCGTGATCGAGGGCGAGCTGGTGCGGGTCGCCTCCAGCTGTGAGGCATAGCTCGGCGACGACCCGGCCGGTTGCTGAGCCCGCAGAACGGTCGTAAAAGCAGGCCTTGCTTCAGTTCGTCCCTCGAGCCGTCTGCGACGGCTGTCAGCGTCCCCGTGTCGTGTGCCTGTGCAGCAGCCTGCGGCGGCTCGCGCCGCGCACGAAGGTGGTCATCCTCCAGCACCCGCGCGAGAGCGGGGTGGCCATCAACACCGCGCGTCTGGCGGCGCTGCAGCTGGAGGGCGCCGAGCTCCACGTTGGTATCAAGCTCGACGATGCGCCGGGCCTGCGCCAGCTGCTACAAGACCCAGCGCGGCCGCCGCTCTTGCTCTATCCGGGTGAGGACGCGCTCGATCTCGCCGAGCACGCGCCAGCCGGGCCTTCCACGTTGCTCGTGCTGGACGGCACCTGGTGGCAGGCCAAGAAGCTGTTTCAGAGCAACCCCGAGCTAGCCGCGCTGCCTCGCTATGCGCTGTCGCCGCAGAGCCCGAGTCGTTACCGCATTCGTCGCGAGCCGGCGCTGCACTGCATCTCGACGATCGAAGCCATCGCGGACGCGCTCACGCTGCTCGAGCCGGGTGGCTTCCAGCGCGAGGCCCTGCTCGGGCCCTTCGACGCGATGGTGGAGCACCAACTCCACTACGTGCGCGAGCATCACTCGGCGCGGCACCTGGCGTACCGGGAGCGGCCGCGCAAACCGCGGCTGCCGCGCGTGCTGTGCGAACGCGAGGGCGATCTGGTGGTCGGCTACGGCGAGGCCAACGCCTGGCCGAAGGGCAGTGAGCTTTGCGGCGAAGCGGAGCTTCTGCACTGGGTAGCCGAGCGCGTCGTCTCCGGCGAGCGCTTCGAAGCGCTGATCGCGCCGCGTCGCCCCCTCTCGCCGTCGTTCACCCTGCACACGCGTATCGAGCCCGAGCAGGTGCTCGCTGGTGAATCCTTCGAGTCCTTTCGCCAGCGCTGGCAGGCGTTCTGTCGCCCGCAGGACCTGCTGCTGGGCTGGGGTTTTTACGCTTCAGAGCGGCTGGTGGGAGAGGGCGTGACGCTGCCGGAGCGGCTCGATCTGAGGGCGCTGGCGCGCCGCCAGCTACGGCGGAAGACCGGCGAGGTGAGCGCGTGCGCGGCGGAGCTGGGCGCGGAGATACCAAAGCCGTGGGCGCTCGGCCGCAGCGGCCAGCGCTTGGCCGGCGCGCTGGCGGTGACGCGGGCGCTGCTCGCCACGCTGCGCTGAGTCACACCTCCGAGAGGCCGGCGGAGCGCTCGCTCACGAGGCGCCGCGCGACCCAAATCGTGGTCGCCAAGAGCAGCATGGCCCACACGCCCAACGCCGCCGCCAACAGCCGCCCTTCACCGATCAGCTGCGAGAGCTCGTAGATGGCCTTGGTGATGGGGAAGTGGGCCTGCTGCTGCGCCAAGATCAGCGAATCTGAAACCTCCAGCATGGAGAGCGCAAAGGCGAACAAGCCTCCCGCGAGCAGGTGCGGGAGCACCAGCGGCAACGTCACGCGTAGGAGGACGCGCCGCGGCGGCGCCCCCAAGCTGCGCGCTGCGTCCTCCACGTTCTTGCTCATCTGCAGCAGGCCGGCTTCAGCCGAGCGCAGCACGAAGGGCAAGCGGCGCATGGCGTACGCCACCACCAGCAGCAGGGTCGGGTCGTGCGCGGGATTGAACATGTCGAAGGGCCGACCTTCGCGAGAGATTGCCAGGTAGCCGAAGGCCATGACCAAGCCGGGCACCGACAGCGGCAGCATGGCCATGGCGTCCAGCAGCTTGCGACCCTTCATTCGGCCCTGCACCACGACCCAGGCGATGGCGAAGCCAAGCACCAAGTCCAGCGCGGTGGCGAGCGTCACGTAGCGCAGGCTGCGGCCGATCGAAGGCACCACCAGCTCGTGCCCGAGCGCCGCGCGGAAATGCTCGCCGGTGAAGCCGGTCGGCAGTACGGTGCCGTACCAATCGTGCGACGACGCGAGCAGCACCACCGACACGTTGGGCAGCGCAGCCGCCAGCAGCACCACGAGTGAGAAAGCCGTGCAGACCCAGGCCAAGGCCGGGCGCAGCGGGCGGCGCTCCAGCCGCGTCGCGCCCTTGGTTCCAGCCGTCACGTCCATCTTGCGCAGCAGGAGCCGGCTGAGCCCGTACAAGCCCAGCGTCGCCACCAGCGTGACGGTCACCAGGCCGTACACGAACGGGTTTTGCCCGATATCTTTCAGACCGATGAAGATCTGGACGGACGTGACGCGATCGTAGTCGCAGAGCAGCGGCACGCCCAGCTCGGTCAGGGACCAGATGAAAATGATGGTGAGCGACGCGAACAGGCTGGGCGCGGCGAGCGGCAACGTCACGCGCCAGAGCTTGCGCAGGCCGTGCGCTCCCAGCGTTTGCGCGGCACGCTCCAGCTCGGGGTTTTGATTCGCGAGCGCGGCCGAGAGGTTGAAGTACAGCACTGGGAACAGGTGCAGCGCCGTCAGCGCCACGACAGCCCAGAAGCGCCCCTCGCGCAGCCAGTCGATCGGATCCGCCGGATCCGAGAGACCCAGCCGGATCAGCGCGGCGTTGACGGCGCCGGTTGGCCCGAGCAGCCGCTGGATGCCGAGCGCGCCCACGAACGGCGGCACGAACAGGGGCAGCGGGATCAGCGCCGCCAGCCAGCGGCGCCCCGGAAACTCCCAACGCGTGAAGAGCAGCGCGAGCGGCACGCCCACCAGCGCCGCCAGGCACGTGCTCGCTACCGCCACCAACAGCGAATTGCGGAACCCCAACAAATAGACAGGGTTTTGAAAGACGGCGATCACGTAGTCCAGCGTGAAGTCGCCGTGACCGTCGATGAAGGCGCCGCGCATGCTCTCCGCCAGCGGCCACAAGAAGAACAGGCAGAACAAGCTGGCCGTCACCACCAGCAAGGTCAGCTCGACGCTGCGGCTCGGCCTCATCGCCCGCTCCGCGCCAAAGCCGTCACCTGTTCGTATTGGGCCTTGAGCGCCGTGACGAGCTCGTTCTGTAGCTTCACTTCGCGCAGCGGATCGGCGCTGGCGAGCGCCGGCGCGACGCGCGTCTTGACCACGGCGTAGGAGAGCAGGGACATGTCGTCGAAGAGGGCGCGCGCTGCGGGTGGCTGGCCATGCTCGGCCAGAGCCTCCGCGGCCTCGTGCAGCTCCGTCTCCGTGTCGACGCACATCACGCGGATGACGAAGGAGAGCGCGCGAAACAGCGGCGCTGTCCAGGCCGCGTGGTACGTGAAGCGCTGCGCGCTCTCGTAGGGGTTGTCGTCTGGATCGGAGCGCAGCGCTCGGCGCTCCGGAGCGTAGAGCGCCGGCAGGATCGGCAGTCGCCGCAGCGCGTAGCGCTCCGGGCCGCCGGGCACGCCGCGCTTGTAGGCCCACAGCGCCTGCCCCTCGGGGCTGAGCACGAACTCGATCAGCTCGCGGCCCAGGTCGGCCTCGGGCGCGCCGCGCAGGAGGGCGATCGGGTCGCTGCCGATCGAGCTGCCGCCCTCCGGCATGCTGAAGCTCATGCGCCTTGCGGAGCCGTCTTCGTCGCTCTGGAAGCGACCGTAGAAGTCGATGCACATGCCGGCCGCCGCGCTGCCAGACTGCACGTCTTGCACCACCTTGCCGGCTTGGTCGGTAAAGTAGCGGGAGTTTCCGGCGATGCGGCGGATCAAGCGCAGCCCGGCATCGAAGCCTTCGCTCAGCGCGGCTCGCTCTTCGGCGCTGTCCGGCGCGGCCCCACGTCGCGCCACGGCTTCGGCCATGGCCTGCTGCATGAGCATCTCGAAGGCCTTGTTGGCAGAGCCGCTCTTGCTCGGATCTGCCAGCGCGACGTGACCGGCCAGGCGCGGATCGGCCAAGTCACTCCACGCCGTTGGGAGCTTGGTGATACCGAGGCGGGCCAGCGCCTCGCGGTTGTAGCAAATGCCGAAACCAGACGCGCATGCGCCGACCCAGCGCCCCTCAGGGTCCCAGTAAGGCTCGCCGCCCAAATTTTGCGGGATGCCGCCCGGTCCGAATAGCTCCGGCTTGGAGCGCAGTAGGCCGGAGTCGACCAGGCGCCCAGCGGCGGCGTGCTGTGAAAAGTCGTAGCTGCCGCCGCCGAACAGCACGTCGATCTTGATGCCCACGTTGGAGCTCAGAAACTCACGCCGAGCGCGCGCCGGCTCGTCCGTTCCCTCGACGCTTTGCTTGGGGTTCGCGAACGCGCGGGCGCCGGCCTCCGACAGCCGCTCTCCGGTGTGGCGCAGCCAATGCAGCTCGAAGGCGGTGCGGTACTCCGACGCCAGGAAGCGAGAGATCTCCGTGGTGCCGCCAGGGCTGCGCCAGTCGATGCGTACCGGTGGGAGGCCGCGCTCGGCGCGGTAGCGCTGAAAGCCGCGCGTCATTTCGTAGCGGATGGCGTCGTTGTGCGAGGTGAGCACGACCAGCGCGCGGTCGCCCGCTTCAGCGTCGCTCTGCGCTGGGCGCAGCAAGAAGGGGATGAGCAGGAGCGCTGCCAGCAGCAAGAGCCCAGGCAGCGCGGCTTTCATGACTCCGGATCCGGCTCGAGCAGGACGACGTCCGCCGGCTTGATGACAACCTGGAGCGCGGTGCCGGGTGGGTGCTCGGCAGGCAGCGCGGGGTTGAGCTCGTAGGCGCGCAGCTCCACCTCGTCGACGCGCAGCAGGTGCTCGCTCAGCTCGCCCAAGTAGCTGCTCTCCACGAGCTGGGCCTCGAGCGCGTTCGGCTCGCTCGAGCCAGCGCTCAGGCGCACGCACTCCGGACGGATCGACAGCAGCACGCGCTGGCCCGGCCCGAAGCCGCCCCGCGCTGCTGCCGAGAGCTCGAGCGGACCGCTCTTCACGCGAAGTAGCTCGCCGTCTTGCGCCAGCACCTCCGCCTCCAGCAAGTTGGTCTCCCCCAAGAAAGTGGCGACGCGCCGCGAGCACGGCGAGCGGTACACGTCCCACGGCGTGCCGAGCTGCAGCAGCTCGCCCGCTTGCATCACAGCGATGCGATCGGCGATGGCCAGCGCCTCCTTCTGATCGTGCGTCACGTACAGCGTGGTGAGGCCGTGCTCCTTGCAAACGCGGCGGATCTCTTCGCGCATGCTGTGGCGCAGACCGGCGTCCAGGTTGGACAGCGGCTCGTCCAGGAGCAGGCAACGCGGCCGCGTCACCAGCGCGCGCGCCAGCGCCACCCGCTGCTGCTCTCCGCCCGACAGCTGATCGACTCGACGCCCGGAGAAGCCGCCCATGCGCACGTCCGCGAGCGCCTGCTGCACGCGCTCTCCGATTTCGGACTTGGGCCGGCGCTGCTCGCGCAGGCCGAAGGCCACGTTCTCACCCACCGTGAGGTGAGGAAACAGGGCGAAGCTCTGGAACACCATGCCGATTTGTCGCTGGTGCGGGGGCAGGGCGGTGACGTCCTGCCCGTCGAACAGCACGCGCCCGCTGGCTGGCTCGACGAAGCCAGCCAGGGTGCGTAGGAGCGTGCTCTTGCCGCAGCCGCTCGGCCCGAGCAGGAGGAGCAGCTCGCCCGGCTGCACCGACAGACTGACCGAGCGCAGCGCGGCGCGCTCGCCGAAGCGCACGGTCACGTCTTCTACGGCGATGGCGATCTCGGTCAAGTCAGCTCAGCCTGATGCGCCGAGGCGCTGGGGCAACCCCCATAGTGCCGCCAGCTGGTTCAGCAAGGCCGCCTCGCTCTCCGCGATCGTTCCCTCCACCGCGATGCCGTAGACCAGCTCGAAGATCACCTCGCGGGCTTCCTCGCGCTCGACCTTCGCCGCGGCGTTCAAGATCGCTTCACCATCAGCCAGCGCCGCCGCCGCGTCGCGGGCGGCCTCGAAGCGCTCC
Organism: Pseudomonadota bacterium; assembly: GCA_023411445.1. Taxonomy (GTDB): domain Bacteria; phylum Myxococcota_A; class Polyangia; order Polyangiales; family Polyangiaceae; genus PMG-095. The sequence continues at coordinate 2,328 of JAEYOT010000866.1, read as the reverse complement.
TCGCCGACCTCGTCGGCGATCTGCTCCAAAAGCTCCAGCTCTTCCTGTGAAACGCTGCCGTCCATTCGGGCCATCAGGCCGACGAGCGAGAGCAACACCACCTGCTCGTGTTGCGACAGGTCATTCAAGGTCATGGCGCGTTAGGTACCACGCCGCCGCTCGCGCCGGAACCGCCCCGCAGCCCGCGCCGCGCCGCTACTGCAAAAAGCCTTCGCGCGTGAGGCGCTCGACCACCCGCTTGTCGTCCTTGATGTCCGGCTTTGCGACCTGCTTGCGCAGCGCGGTGAGCGTCTTGTGCGGCCAGCTCTTCTGCACCATGTTCACGATGAAGGTCGGTACGGAGCCCCGCGGATCCACCAGCACCTCCGCCACGACTAGCGTGCCCTTGACCTTCTTGCCGTCCTTGCCGGTCCGCTCCACGGCGGTCAGCTCGAACTTGCCGGCTTGGAAGTGCCCGCGCACGTAGTGGTCCGTCTCGGGCGCCAGCTTGTCCGTCACCGAGTGGTACTTGATGAGCACCTTCTTGTTCGCCGGATCGGTGCTCAGCGTCGTCTTGAACACGAAGTCACGATCCTTGAGCGGGGTGGGCGTCTTGATGTGGTTCCAGTTGATCGACTCGGTCTCGCTCAGCTCGCGCAGCACCTTGGTCCGCACCAGGCGATCGATCCACTCCGGGGAGCGCTTGCGGTCGATGATAACGCTCGCCACGCGTTGAATGGGCGCTTGCACGAAGCCCTCGCCGCGCAGCGCCACCACGTTCGTGCCGGCGACGTCCCGCCGGTAGCACTTCACGCCGTCTTCTTCGTCGAACAGCTCCCATTTGGCTGGCGCCGGCTTGGGGGCGTCGGCGAGCGCCGCGTCTTCGAGACTGAACACGGTGAGCAAACAGCAGGCGAGTAGACGTAGGCGCATGGCGGGTCCCTTCCCGTCAGTTTAACAACAAACGCTGCTCGCGCAGCGAGCACTGCGCGCCCCTCCGCGCCAGCAAGCGCGCAAGTCGCGGACACTGCTGACTTTGCTCAGCCGGAGCGGCGCTGAGCAGCTGGGAAAATGCTGAGCGACAAAACGCGCGCGCGGATCGCGCTCGTCGGCTCACTAGTAGGGAAATTGGAGCCAGAGTGAGTCTTCGCGAGCGGCGCTGGGGCGTACGAAGCCCGCTCGCCAGCCGCCGCCACGCGGAACGCGGTCAGCTCCTCTTCGAGGATACGCTCGGCGCTCAGCGCCTCGACTTGTCGGGAGGCGCGCGTCGAGTAGGGCGCCTGCAGCTCGGTCTCCGCGCGGCTGCGCTGCGCGGTGGTGGTCGCGAGCTGAAACACCTCGCGCAGCGTGGCGCTGGAGGTCCCGCAGCGCTCGGCCTGCGCGGCGGCCAGCGCGATGCAGCCGCTATAGGAGCGGCCGTGCTCGGTGGAAGCGAGGCCCGCGGCTTGACGGAGCATGTGTCGCACGACCGAGTGCCCGCTCGCCTCGATCGTGCGGATCTGGTCGAAGCCGTCCAGGTTGCGCGCGAGCGACCACAGGCTCTCGAGCAGCGGCTTGAACGCGGCGCGCCTGCCGGCGTGAGTGGAGTACAGGTCCACGCTCTCTGGCCCGCACACGATCGCCAGCGGTACGCCAGCCATCGCCGCACGGCGCAGCCAGTGCTGCACGTCTTCTGTCCCGAGCTCCAGCACGGCGCGCAGGCTGCTGGGCGCCGAAGACAGGTCGATCGAGAGCAAGTGCAAGGAGGGGACGTCGATGACAGGCATGCGAAGCCACCCCTCCGAACGGCGCGCGCCGGCGCGAAATTGAGGGCTGTAGCCCTCTGGGTTCGCGGAGGACCGCCCCCAGCGCCGAAATAGGTGGGCGGATGGGGGCGAGCGTCTCACCCGCTCGAGGCTTGGCGTATATTCCGCTGCAATGTCGCCTCCCGAGCTCGCCGCGCGAGATTTCGCCGAGCTTTCCATCTTCCCGCTGCCGAACGTCACGTTGTTTCCCGGCGCGCTGCTACCGCTTCACGTCTTCGAGCTGCGCTACCGCGACTTATTGAAGGACGCGCTGGCTGAGCGGCGCATCTTGGCCATCGCGCGGCTCAAGCCGGGCTTCGAGCAGGACTACGAGGGCCGGCCGCCTGTGTTCGACGTGTGCGGCGTCGGCGTCGTGGAGAGCTCGACCGAGCGCGGCGACGGTCGCTACGACATCGCGCTGCGCGGTCTGTGTCGGGCGCGTATCCTGGAGGAGCTGCCGCCGATCCGCACCTACCGCCAGGTGCGCGCGCTGCGCCTGCTGGAGCCCGCGCCGGAGCCCGCGCTGGTCGCCGCTTGGCAGGTCAAGCTGGGCGCGCTGTGGGAG
>JAEYOT010000856.1 GCA_023411445.1 Pseudomonadota bacterium | reverse complement strand
TGGGGGATCTCCGGCTTCCGCGGCGGTGGCGGCGGATCCGGCGTGGGCGCGGGGCAGCCCGTGAGCAACGCCGGCAGCAGCAAGAGCCAGGCAGCGGTCCCCCTCACGAGACCCAGCGCTCCTCATCGACCGCGCGCAGCGTCGCTTCCACGCCGTGCTCCGGCACGTAGCCGAGCTCCCTTCTGGCCTTGGTGTCGTCCACCATGCAAACGTAGCGAATGAAGTCCAGCTCTGGCGCCGGAAAGGACGTCAGGCGGAAGCGAAACAAATTCTTCACCGCTGCTTTAGCGAGCGAGTGCGGCACCGCCACCACCCGGCGCTCGAGCAGGGAGATGGCCTTGGACAGCGCCATCGGCTCCGGGCCACCGACGTTGAAGATACCGCGCACGCCAGGCTCCAGCGCCAGATCGATCGCGCGTAGGACGTCCCGCTGGTGCACCACCTGAATCATCGGATCGAAGCCCAGCAAGGTCGGCACCACGTCCAGGCGCAGGTAGTTGCTGGGCGCGTTCTTGACCGTGCCCAAGATGTGCGCAGGGCGCAAAATCACCGTATCCGTGCTGGGGTTACGCCAGAAGAAGGACCCCACCTGCATGTCGAGCTCGACCAGATCGCGGATGTCGCTGAAGGGGCCGGCGCCGAGCAGCGGTGCGTCCTCTCGGATCAGCTGCGGATTGTCTGGGCGCGGCCCGTAAACGTTGGCGCTCGAGAGCAGCAAGAGCTTCGGGATCTTGTACGTCTCCACGTACTCCAGCACGCGCTGCAGCCCGACCACGTTGAAGTCGTGGTGCTCCACCGAGCTCTCGTGCGGATCGTGCATCACGCCCAGGTGCACCACCGCCGAGACGCCGTGACGGAAAATCTCCCGCGCACGGCTGCTGCGGATGTCGATCTGGTGGTGCTCCACGTCCGCCGGAGCGTCGACGAAGGCGCGCCGGTCCACCCCGATCACCTTGCGCTTGCGATGCAAAATCCGCGACAAGTCGCGCCCGAGGCGCCCGCAAATGCCGGTGATGACGACGGGTCCGAGCTCGCCGTCGAACGTGAACAACGGCGGCTCGCTCACAAGAAGACCCCGCGCCGCTCGCGCAGGCCCCGCCGCAGCAGATCGTTGATGGTCTGCTGCACGAGCCACACCTTGTCACCGATGACGCTGTCGTCATCGTCCGGATCGCCATAGAAGCGCATCGGCTCGCCGAAATGCAGGCGGTACTTCGTCGGCAGCGGCATGGCGCCGCCCGGCAGCAGCAGCTGCGGGACCAGCGGAAACGCCGGCAGGCCGAGCGCTCGCGCGGCCCACTCGATGTTGCCGAAGCTGAGGTACTGCTCCTCCGCTCCGATCACCGCCACCGGCACGATCGGCGTCTGCGTGCGCATCGCCAGCCGCATGAAGCCGAGGCCGAACGGCTCGAGCTGGTAGCGCTGCGAGAACGGCTTGCTGATGGCGCGCATGCCCTCTGGGAACGCCAGCACCACCTCACCCATCTCCAGCAGCCGCACGGCGTTCTCTTGCAGGCCCACGACTTGGCCGACGCGGCTGAAGAACGCGGATACGAACGGCAGCGTTGCCGTCCATTTCTCGACCATGGCTCGCGCGATGCGCGGCGGGCTCTTGTCGAAGAATAGCGCCGAGCCGATGATGGCCGCGTCGATTGGGATCTGCCCGGAGTGGTTGGCGATGAGCAGCGCGCGACCGGGCGGCACGTGCTCAATGCCAAACACCTCCGTGCGAAAGTAGAGCCGGTGGAACACGGCCGTGATCATCGCGGCCTGCCGCGCCGTCTCCGGATCGAAGCCGAACGGATCCCCGCCGAGCGTGACGTAGCGACGCTCCAGGCTCCGCACGCGCTCTTCGAAATCGTCACCGAGCAGGCGGTGGCGGAGCTCGTCTTTCGCGCGCGAAGCGGCGTGGGCTACGCGCGACAAGAACGGGAGCGTGCTTGAGGCGACGTCTTGGAGTCGGGCGAGTGCGCTGCGCTGCATGGCCGTGGCGGGGCCATGTTAGCTTGAGAGCGCTTGGCTCCGCTCGTGATTCCCCCACCGCTCCGGCCCGGCGCCACGCTGCGCGTCATCGCGCCCGCCAGTCCGTTCGACCGCACCTTGGCGCTCTCGGGCATCGCTTTTTTGGGGCAGCGCTACCGCGTCCAATTCGATTGGGGCATGTTCGAGCGGGACGGCTTTCTGGCCGGATCGGACGCACGGCGACGCGCGGAGCTGGAGACAGCGCTGCAGGCGCCGGAGGTGGCGGCCGTCGTGGCGGCCCGTGGGGGCTACGGCATCACCCGCATCGCCAGCGAGGTGGACTTCGGGGTGCTGCGCTCGGCGCCCAAGTGGCTGGTGGGGTTCTCGGACGTCACTGCGCTGCACGTGGAGGCCAGCGCCGTGGGTGTCGCTTCCCTCCACGCGCACCACGCGGCCGGGCTCGGCCGAGGGGATTTCCACGCCCGGGCCAGCTGGCTGCGCGCGCTCGAGCAGCCGCTCGCGCCCCGCGAGCTCCGGGGCCGCGCGCTGATACCCGGGCGGGTCCGCGGCCCGCTCGTGGGCGGCAACCTCACGGTGCTGTTCACGTGCGCCGTGACCGGGCGCCTCGCGCTCCCCGACGGCGCCATCCTGGCTCTGGAAGACGTGACGGAGTCTTCGTACCGCATCGACCGCATGCTGAGCGCGCTGCGCTTGGGTGGGCACCTGCGCGGCGTGCGCGGCGTCGCGGTCGGTGGCTTCACCGATTGTCCGCCTGGCCCGCACCGCGTGCCCGTGGAACGCGTCGTGGAGCGGGAGCTCGCCGCGCTCGGCGTGCCGGTCGTCACGTCACTGCCGTTCGGGCACGACTTGCCGAATGAGCCGTTGCTGCTGGGCGCCGAGGCGGAGCTCGACGCCGAGAGCGGCTGCTTGCGACTCGGGCAGCTGGACTGAGCCGGCGCCCGCCGCTCAACGCGGCGAGTCGTCGATCAGCTCATCATCGTCGACCGAGAACTCACCACTCTCTTCGTCCTCGTCGATCGCGTCGGAGAGCTGGACGGGCGGACGAATCTCGGTCACGTCCGAGGTTCCAGCGACGTAGCCGGCCTCGGGCACCTCCTCCGGCGCCTCTTCGGGCGCTTGCGCGGCGGCGGTGGCTACGCCCTGTCTA
>JAEYOT010000840.1 GCA_023411445.1 Pseudomonadota bacterium | reverse complement strand
GCTTCCAGGTGTGCGAGGCGACGCCTTGCGACGTGACCGCGGCCCTCAACGAGGGGCTCGAGCTCTCGGCCGAAAAGGGCCAGCTCAAGGGCAAGGCCAAGGTGCTGGCGCAGCAAGATCAAACGGTGACGATCCGGCTGCTCGCGCCCGTGGCCGCGCCCAAGCCGAAGTCCACTAGCCCTCGCATGTGCGAGGTAGAGGTCGACGGCTTGAAGATCCTGCGCGCGTGCCCGTGAGCCGGCTGGACGTCGGAGTGGTGGGCGGCGGCTTCGCGGGCGCCGCCGCCGCGCTGTTTCTGGCCGAGCGCGGTCACGTCGTCACCGTTTACGAGGAAGCGGCGCGGCCCGAGCCGGTGGGAGCAGGCATCTTGCTCCAACCCTCCGGGTTGAGCGTGCTCGCGGACCTGGGCTTGCTCCCGGCGGCCGTGGCGCGCGGCAGCCGGGTGGAGGGGCTGCGTTGCTGCACGCCGTCCGGTCGCGTCGTGCTCGAGCTGTCCTACCGGGATTTGTTCGAGGGCTGGTTCGGGCTCGGCCTGCACCGCGGCGCGCTGTTCGAGCTGCTGCACGCGCAGCTCCCGGCGCGCGGCGTGAAGCTCGTGACTTCAGCGCAGGTGTGGGGCTCGCGGCTGGTCGCGCGCGGAATTCGGCCAATTTTGCGCGATGGCAGCGAGCCAGGGCAGCACCAGCTGCTGGTGGTGGCGGACGGCGACCGCTCGCAGCTCCGCCGCCGCGTGACCGGTGCCAGCGCCACGCCCCGCGTGCTCGCGCTGGAGCCGCGCGCAGGCGCCTTGCTCGCGCAGATCGAGGAGCCCTCGCAGCTGCTGCCGGCCAGCTACTGGGACGTCAAGCTGCCGCGCTTCGACCAGCCGCGCCTGGTGTTCATCGGCGACGCCGCTCACGCCACGAGCCCGCAGCTCGGCCAGGGCACGAACTTGGCGCTGGAGGACGCACGCTCGCTGGCAAGCTGTGTTTCGGGATGTCGCGATTTGGCCGACGGGCTCTCGCTGTTCGACGCGGAGCGCCGCCGCCACGCGGCCTACTACCAGCTGGCGTCGTGGGGTTTGACGCCCTTCTTCCAATCGGATTACTCGAGCCTTGGCGCGCTGCGCGATGCATGGCTGGGCCCGCTGTGTCGTTTTCCGCCCACGCAGCGCCTGATGCTCCGGACCCTCGCCGGCATCCAGAGCGGCTTCTGGGGCAGCGTGCGGCTGGGGCCGCTCCACGCGCGCTTGAGCGGCAAGCCGATTTAGCGGCGCGCACGCGCGCGGGAGCCCGCAAGCACAGGCAGCGCTACATTCCTGCGATCAGCGGGGGGCCTGTGTTAGCGTCGCGCCCAGTCAAAAGGACCTGCTCATGCGCCGCCGCTCGCTCTTCAGCTTCCTCGACGCCCTCTGCCTCGCCGCCACCGCCACCGCCTGCAAGGACAAGGGCGCGGGCTCGGGTGGAAGTGGGGCGGAGGCGTCGGAGATCGTGATCGGCCACTACGGATCCATGACCGGCAGCACGGCCCATTTCGGACAGGATACGGACAAGGCCGCGCGCCTGGCGGCCGAGCAGCTGAACGCGGCGGGCGGTGTGCTTGGCAAGAAGATCAAGATCGTGACGCTGGACACGCGCGGGGACGGCGCGGAGGCCGCCAACGCGGTCAGCCGCCTGATCGACGTGGAGAAGGCCAACGCCATCTTGGGCGAGGTGGCGTCGAGCCTCTCGCTGCAGGGCGGCCCCATCGCTCAGCGCCGGAAAATCCCGATGGTATCGCCGTCGTCAACCAACCCGAAGGTGACGCAGATCGGCGACTACGTGTTCCGCGTCTGCTACATCGACCCGTTTCAGGGCAAGGTGATGGCGCAGTTCACGCGCGAGCACCTGAAGCTGGACAAGGTGGCGATCCTGAAGGACGTGAAGAACGACTACTCGATCGGCCTAGCGGACGCGTTCCAGAAGGCGTTCGTCGCCAGTGGCGGCGTGATCGCCGCCGAGCAATCGTACTCCCAGGGCGACACGGATTTCAGCGCACAGCTTACGGCCATCAAGAGCTCGGGCGCCCAGGCGATCTGGGTGCCGGGCTACTACGCGGAGGTTGGCGCGATCGCTCGCACGGCGGCGCGCCTGGGCATCAAGGTGCCGCTGCTCGGCGGGGACGGCTGGGACGCGCCGCAGCTCTTCACCATCGGTGGGGACGCGCTGAATGGCTCGTACTTCTCCAATCATTTCGCTCCGGATCAGGCCTCGCCGGCCGCTCAGAAGTTCGTGGCTGATTTCAAGGCCAAGTACGGGCAAGCGCCCACGGGCCTCGGCGCGCTCGGCTACGATGGCGTGATGGTGATCGCCGACGCCATCAAGCGCGCCGGCAAGGTCGAGCCCGCCGCCATCCGTGACGCGCTAGCCAGCACGAAGGACTTGGAGACCGTGACGGGCAAGATCACGATGGACAAGGATCGCAACCCCGAGAAGAGCGTCGTGGTGCTCAAGATCGACGGCGGTAAGGCGAAGTACGAGACCCTGATCAATCCATAGTCGGTGACGTGAGCACGCTCCTTCAGCAGATCCTGAACGGCCTCTCGCTCGGCTCGATCTACGCCTTGATCGCGCTGGGCTACACGATGGTGTACGGCATCCTGAAGCTGATCAACTTCGCGCACGGCGAGGTGTTCATGATCGGCGCCTACACCGGCTACTTTGCGGCGCTGGCGCTGGGCGTGCAGGACTACGGCTCGGCAGGTTTTCCACTGTATTTGGCGATCTTGGTGCTCGCGATCGCGATGGCGGCGTCGGCGCTCTTGGGCGTCACCATCGAGTTCTTGGCGTATCGCCCGGTGCGCTCGGCGCCGCGCCTCACGCCGCTGATCACGGCGATTGGCGTGAGCTTGTTCTTGCAGAACGTCGCGATGCTGGCGTTCACGCCCAACCCGCGCCCGTACCCACCCATCTTGAGCGAGGTGCGACTCGAGCTCGGCGCGGTGACGGTCACGAACGTGAAGGTCACCATCTTCGTGGTGGCCATCGTGCTCATGCTCGGCCTGCACTGGTTCGTGCAGCGCACCTGGACCGGCAAGGCCATGCGCGCGGTGGCCACGAACCTGGACGCGGCGCGCCTGATGGGCATCGACAGCGATCGCATCATCCGCGCCACCTTCGCGGTCGGCTCGGGTCTGGCGGCGGCCGGCGGCATCCTGTTCGGGTTGGACCAGATCGTGATCCACCCGCTGATGGGCATGCTCACCGGCCTCAAGGCGTTCGTGGCGGCCGTTTTGGGCGGGATCGGCAACATCCGCGGCGCCGTGCTGGGCGGCGTGCTGATCGGCTTGGCGGAGCAGCTCACCGCCGGCTACCTCTCGCCGGACTACCGCGACGCGATCACCTTCGTGATCCTGATCGTGATCTTGATCCTCCGTCCCGAAGGGCTGCTCGGCGTCGTGCGGCCGGAGAAGGTGTGATGCCGAGCTTGCTGCGCCGCCTGGCTCTGGCCGTCGCGATCGGCGGCGTGCTCTACGGCGTGCAGCTGGGGCTGCAGGCTGGCTTGATTGAGTACGTGCAGCGCATCGTGCTCTTGGCGGGCATCAACGTGATCCTTGCCGTGGGCCTGAACCTGATCAACGGCACCACCGGCCAGTTCTCGATCGGCCACGCCGGGTTCATGGCGGTGGGGGCGTACGGCGCCGCTTACCTCGGCGTGCAGCTCGCGCCGGTGGTGCAAGCCGCCCTGGGAGAGGGCGCGGTGGCGGACGCCGTCACGTTCAATCTCGCGCTCGTGCTGGGCGCGATCCTGGCCGGCCTCGTCGGCCTGCTCGTGGGCGCCCCCAGCCTGCGGCTGCGCGGCGACTACCTGGCGGTGGTGACGCTGGGCTTCGGGGAGATCATCAGAATCTCCTTTAATAACGCGGAGTTTCTCGGCTCGGCTACGGGCTACTTCGGCGAGAGCCCGGCGGGGCTTTCGCCTTACACGACCTTTTTTTGGGTGTTCGCCTGGGCCATCGCGATCGTGATCGCGGTCCGCAACATCACGTTCTCGCAGACTGGGCGCTCGCTCTCCGCCATCCGTGAAGACGAGATCGCCGCGGAGGCGATGGCGACGCCGACCACGCGGCTCAAGGTGCTGGCCTTCTCGTTTAGCGCCGCCACCGCCGGCATCGCGGGCGGGCTGTTCGCGCACATGCAGTCCGGCATCCGGCCGGAAGACTTCCGCTTCGAGAAGTCGATCGACATGATCGTGATGATCATCATCGGCGGCCTCGGCTCGATCTCGGGCGCCATCGTCGGCGGCGTCTTCGTCGCGGTGACGCTGGAGCTGATGCGCGATCTGCAGCAGTACCGGCTGGTGCTGTACGCGCTGCTGTTGATCGGCATCATGTTGGTGCGACCGCAGGGGCTGTTCGGCAGGCGTGAGCTGCCGCACATCTTGCGCGAGCGCTTCGGCCGCGCCAAGGCGGGCACAGGGGCCGCACCATGAGCCTGCTTTCGCTGGAAAAGGTCGACAAAGTGTTCGGTGGCCTGCGCGCGCTGAAGCAGGTCTCGTTTCAGGTTCCGCCGCGCTCCATCTTCGGGCTGA
>JAEYOT010000778.1 GCA_023411445.1 Pseudomonadota bacterium | reverse complement strand
GGCGACGCCGGGGCGTGGGTCGATGCTGCCGCCGCCGACGTGGTACTTGCCGAAGAAGGCTTGGCTGTAGCTGGACGCGTCGGCCGTGAGGCGATCGAACAGCGTCACGGTGTCGGTCGGCAGGACGTTGCCGACCGTGGTCACGCCGGTGCGATGGCCATACTGTCCGCTGATGATGGTGCCGCGCGTCGGCGAGCACACCGGGCTAGCCCAAGCGTCGTCGAAGACCAGGCCGTTTTCGGCCAGCGCTTCGATGTTTGGCACCGGCACGGCTCCGCTATCTCCGACCAGCTCCGGGTAGAGGCTGGTCGACTCGGCGCCCCAGTCATCGGCGATGATGAACAGGATGTTCGGACGCCGCCCGTCCCCGGGTCCGGCTCCGCCTGCGCCGCCGCCGCCCTCTTCTTCAGGCCGCACGAAGGTCACGGTGGTGCTGACCGAGTCGGTGCTCTCCCCGTCGGAGACCGTGAGCACCACCTCGAAGGTACCGGGCGTGTCGCTGGTCAAGGTGGAGCTCGGCGCGATGGGGTCATCGATGCGGCCGCCGGTCGTGGACCAGTAGTAGCTGAGCGGCGACGGACCGTCGTCCGGATCGCGGCCGACGCCGGACAAGGTCACGCTGCCGCCGACGTACACCGTGAGCGGCGTGACCGTGAGCTCGTCGACGACGGGAGCCACGTTCAGCGTGCCGTTCACGCTCACGCTGCCGTTGCCGGTGCTGCCCTTGCCCTTCAAGTGCACCGTGACGGCCGTCGTGCCGTGAGCGGTCACGTTGAACTTGGCCGAGCCGGTGAACGTAGCGCCCGACTCGAGCGCGGTCGCCGAGAGCACGATGGTGTAGCCATTTCCAGCAGGAATGCCGCCGATGCGGGCGCTGATCGTCGGCGCCTTGCCGACGTCGATGCTGCCCTCTTTGCTGAAGCCGTTGCCGGTGATGGAGTAGGTGACGGAGGTCAAGGTCACGCCGGGCGCGACCTTCAGGTTCACGCCCAGAGAGCCCACGTCTTCCGCGCGCTCGCTTGCCGAGTCGCTCGAGCAAGCGACCAGCGCTGCGCCGCTCAGGCCGAGCAGACCAACCATGGAGAACGCGCTGAGCTTCTTGCTGAGCCCAGCGACACCGCGTAGCTGTTTCATCGATTCGATCCTTTTTCGTGAGCGTCGTCAGCGCGGCCTGAGAGGCGCGCGCGGACGACTAACGACAGGCGTCGAGCGATTCGAGCGACACGGTGGTGTCCGTATAGTGGACACGAATCCACTATGCAAGAAACAATCGGCGCGCGATCGCGCGGCGCGTCGGTCGTTCGGAAGGTGTGGCGGAATGGCGCTGCTCAGAGCGCGCGCAGGTGAACGTCGACCACCGAGCCGTGCATCAGCTTGCCGTTGCTGTCGCGGAACGAAAAACGGGCGCGCTCTCGCTCGCAGCCGCTCGCTTCGCAGCGCGGCACCACCTGGTAGTCGAGCTCGATGGCTTCGATGCCGGCGGCCTCGAGCGAGCGAAGCTCCGACGCGCTGGAACTGCGATCCTGATCCGCGTCCGACCACAGCCTGAGCGCGGCGAAGGCATCATCCCGAGGGGTGATGCGGCCATCGCGGTCGCTGTCGAGCGCTGCGAGCGCGCTGAAGCCGTTCTTTGCGCGCGTACCGTCCGCCAGCTGGGTCATCGAGCCGAACAGCTCGCTGCCGTCCGTGATCTGTCCGTCACCGTCGCGATCGAGCACGAGCCAGGGCGTGCGCGCGCTGACCCAATCGGTGCCGATGGACAGCGAGAGGCCGAACAGGTCGAACGCGCCCGGCGCCCGCGTGAACTGGACCGGCCGGTCGTCGAAGGCAAGCACCAGCGGGGTCGCGCACGCCTGCGGCGGGTAGGTCCAGCGTCCGTCGACCAGCTGACAGGTCGCCTTCACGTTGCCAAACTGCTGGCGCATGTAGCTGCCCTCGGGAAAGCACTCGAAGGAGTCCCCCTGCTTGCACGTGTCCGCGGCCGACGGCGCGACTTGGCAGGGCCCCCAAACGAAGCCCTCTGTTCCCACTTGGCAGGTGCGGGTGCCCTGCTGGCCGTCCGACTCGCACTCCTGCTTGAGCCCCTCCTCGTTGCAAGCGTGCTCGGAGCTCGCTTCTGCGCCCTCGGGCTCCTCGGCGCTTCCGGCGCAAGAGACCGACGACAAGATGAGCAGCAGCCACCACCTCATGCACCCAGCCCGAAGCAAGGTCCGAGCCAAGCAAATAGGCCGAAAAATCGCTGATCTCGTTGTGCCAGTTCGTGCCACGCGCTGCGGCGCCGGGTGGCGGCGTCGTTAGGGGAGGTCGGGCAGAGGGCGCGGGACGGCCAGGCTGCGCAGGTGGCAGTGGATCCGCACCATCGAGCTGTCGAACGGGTTGTACTCGGGGTCGTCCGGCACGAAGGGCGTGCTGGTCGCGGTGACGGCCACCATTTTGCTCACGCTCCAGAGCTTGCCGGATCTGATCCAAGGTGAGCGACTTTCCCCGCCGATCTGCACGCCGCGCAGCAGCTCGCCCTTGCTGGAGTGGCCATGGCAGTACGGAGCGACTACGCGGTGCAGGCCGTCGTAGTCGAACTCGATCAGCTGGCACTTGCGGATGGCCGTGCAGATGATCTCGCTCGGGGTCACGCGCCGACCATGGACGACGCGCACAGAGGCCGCAACTCACTCGCGTGTGGTGTCATTTCAAGCTCTGGAAACTATTAACTAAATTTCATCGATTTGCAGTGTGGGTAAAAATCCGGTCGGCCTGAGCGCGCTCTACGTTTTGTGCGATCGTGCGCCCGTGGCGAGCTGCATCGAGTCCCCTCACGGTGAGGTTCGCTTCCAGGCTGCGCTGCGCTGGCTGACCGAGCAGGAGCGCAATCGGCCGCTGCTCCTCGTCGCGCACTCGCTGGACGCCGCCCGCGAGCTGATGCGGGCAGCGACGCTGGCGCAGCGCTCCACGTTCGGCTGGGCGCTGGAGTCGCTGAACTCGCTGGCCATGAAGCTTTCGGCCGTGCCGCTGGCGCGGAGCGGAGTGACGCCTGCCACGCCGCTCGCGCTCGAGGCGGTATGCGTGCGCGTGGTCTCGGAGCTCAGCGCGCAGGGACAGCTCGGACGCTTCGAGCACGTGGCGGATCGTCCAGGCTTGCCACGCGCGCTGCTGCGCACGTTCACGGAGCTGGCGTTAGCCGATGTGGGGCCGGAGCGGCTGCGCGCGGCTTGCCCCGAGCTTGGCACGGCGTTCGCGCGCTACCGGAGCACGCTCGCCGAGCTGGGGATCGCCGATCGCGCGACGACGCTGCGCGCGGCGATCGCGGCTGTGCCGGACAAGGCCGCTGCTGGTGAGCTTCAGGCCGTGTGCCTGTACGACCTCTCGCCGCAGAGCAGGCTCGAGCGGGAGCTGGTGGCAGCCCTCGCTGCCGCAGCCGGGCGTGCATTGATCACGCGCGCTCTCGGCGATGGCGCGGCCAGCACGGTAGCAGAGCCACGCCCGCTTGGCTCGGCGCTCGAGCGCCTGCAAGCGCAGTTGTTCAGCCCCTAGGAGCAAGCCGGAGAAAACGACGGCAGCGTGTCGATCTTCAGCGCTCCGGGTGAGGCGCGAGAATGCGTGGAGATCGCGCGGCGATTGCTGGCCGAAGCCGAGCGGGGTGTGCCGTTCGATCGCATGGCCATCTTGCTGCGCTCGCCGTTTCACTACCGGAGCCACCTGCTGGAGGCGCTACGGCGCGCCAAGATCCCCGCGCACTTCACGCGGGGTGCAGCCAGGCCGGAGCCGGGCGGGCGCGCCTTGCTCGTGCTGTTGCGCTGCGCGGCCGAAGGCGCCAGCGCCGTGCGCTTCGCCGAGTACCTGTCGCTGGGGGTCGCGCCATCCGTAGCGGCCGACACCGCTAGTCAAGTCAACCAGCCAGCGCCGACGCCGCCCGCGGACGAAGCGGTCGCGGCGCTGCTGCGACCTGCAGCCGTGATCGAACAGGCGGAAGCGGACGCGGCTGCGCCTGCTGCTCAGCCGCAGTTTCCGCGGCGCTGGGAGTCGTTGCTCGTGGACGCGGCGGTGGTGGGCGGCGCTGAGCGCTGGCGACGACGCCTGGCCGGGCTCGAGCAGGAGCTGCAGCGCAAGGCGGAGCAGAGCGAAGATGGCTCAGCCGTCACGCGTGAGCTCACCGCGCTGCGCGCGCTGGCCGCCTTTGCGCTGCCGCTGATCGACTTGCTCGGCGCGCTGCCCGTCCAGGCCAAATGGCTCGAGTGGTTGCAAGCCTTGCGTGAGCTCACGGCGCGCGCCATCAGCAAGCCCGAGCTGGTGCTTGGCGTCTTGAGCGAGCTGGAGATCGCGGGCGACGTGGGTCCGGTCACGCTAGCGGAGGTGCGGGCGGTGCTGGAGGCGCTACGGCGCGCCAAGATCCCCGCGCA
>JAEYOT010000468.1 GCA_023411445.1 Pseudomonadota bacterium | reverse complement strand
GGGCAGTGTGGCTCGCACAGCGGGACCTGAAGACGTACGGAACCCTTGTGCAAGCGAGCCGCGTCGAGGCAGCCCCCACCCCTGCCCGCGCTTCGCTGCTCCGTCCCCACTCCCTTCGAGAGCACTCTCAGGTCGCCCAGATACGCGGAGGCACCGCCGCGCGCGCCGTCAGCGCCGGGCGCAGCGCGTGCCAAGCTGCGAGCAAAGGCTCCCGTACCGCTTCCACGCTGGGACCGAGCACCCGCACCACGAGCAGCTCGCCCAGCGAGCTCACGGCGCATTGAGCCCGCGACGGCGCGGCCAGCACCTCGCGCACGAGCGTGAGCAGCTCTTCGCTCAGCTCGACGCGCCCTGGCACCGCGTACAGGTTGCCGACGACCGGCTCGCCGCGCAGACCGAAGCTAGCAGCTAGCAGCTCGGAATCTCCCCCCAGATCCATCGATTCTACCAGGATCGGCGTCTCTTCGCGATACAGCTCGAAACGCGCTTCCACGCGGCCGTTTGCGAAGCGCTCACCCCGCGCGGGCATGCCGTAGCACGCGACATCCCAACCGATGAAGCTCGCTCCAGGCTGGAGCTCCACGCGCGTCGTGATCGCCGCTTGCGCCGCCGAGAAGGCTAGCGTCTCGCTCGGCAAGTAGTCGAGGCACCCGTCCTCGCCCACCTCGAGGCGATTGAAGATCTCGGCGGTCTTGCCGGAGGAGCGGTAGAGCTTCTGCGCCGCGGGCGTGGTGAGTAGCGCGCGCGCCCCCGGGCCGACCTGCACGTGCGTGTGCAGTCGGTCGCCGCCGACGACGCCGCCCGGCGGGTGCAGCAAGTAAACGTGCGGGCAGCCGTGCCCCTCCGGGAAGAACACGCGCTGAACGCGCAGCGGCCCTTCGTGCTCGGAGCGAGCGAGCTGCGAGCCGTGCTCGGTGCGCTCGAACACCAGGTGCAGGCGGCCGAGCCAACCCGCGGTGTCGCTCACCCGAGCACGTCCGCGATCGTGTAACGCTTGGCGGGCTTGCCCGCGACGAAACGCGCGGCCATCAGCGCACCGTGCGCGAACAAGTCGCGGCTCGAGGCGCGGTGCGTGAGCTCGATGCGCTCACCTTGGCCGAATAGGTACACCGTGTGATCGCCGACGACGTCCCCGCCGCGCAGACCGAACACCGCCATCTCATCGTTCGTACGCGCGCCGACGTCACCGCTGCGACCGTGGATCTCCCGCAAGGCTGGACGAGCCGCGCGAGCTGCCTCCGCCAGGCGCTTGGCCGTGCCAGACGGCGAGTCTACCTTCTTGCGGTGGTGGATCTCGGCAATCTCCACGTCGAAGCCGAGGCCCAGGCGCCGCACGGCCTGCTCCACCAGCTCCGCCAGCACCTGCACGCCCAAGCTCATGTTGGCGGCCCACAGCACGGGCACGCTCTGCGCCGCCCGATTCAGCGCGGCTTTGGTCGCGTCGTCGAGGTTGGTGGTGCCGCTGACGATCGCCACCTTTTGTCGAGCGGCGATGGCGAGCAGGGGCTGCACCGCGGACGCGACGGAGAAGTCGATCACCACGTCCGCGCCGAGCAACGCCGAGGCAGCGTCTGGCGTCGTGACCACGCCGATCTGTCCGATGCCAGCCAGCTCGCCGATGTCGCGGCCGTTGCCGGGATCCGTGTCCGCGCACACGCCGCCAACGATTTGCACCTCCGGCATGGCGTGTGCCAGCCGCGCGATGGCGAGCCCCATGCGGCCCGTGACCCCATTGATGGCAAGCTTCATCGGGCCTCGTAGCTCTGGATCAGGCGCGTTAGCGCCTCCTTACAAGCCGCGCTGGCTTCCACCAGCGGGAGACGAACGGTCGGCAGCATCATGCCCTTCAGCGCCAGCGCCGCCTTGATCGGGGCCGGGCTGGGCTCGCTGAACAGCGCGCGGTGCAGCTGGTAGAGCGCGTTGTTCTTGCGCTCCGCCTCCGCCCACTTGCCCGCGCGAGCATCCGCCACCACCTCGCTCACCTGACGCGGGTAGAGGTTGCTGGTCACGCTGATCACACCCTGCGCGCCCACCGCCATCATCGGCAGCGTGAGCGGGTCGTCGCCCGACAAGTCTACGATGCGACCGCGCGCCTTGAGCATCAGCTCCTGCACGAAGAAAGCGTTGCCCGACGCGTCCTTGATGCCGACTACGTTGGGGCAAGCGTCCAGGATGCGGCAGGTCGTGTCGACGCTGAGATCGACGACGGAGCGGCCAGGCACGTTGTAGAGCACGACGGGCCCCGAGACCGCCTTGGCGATCTCGGTCACGTGGCGCAGCAGGCCTTCTTGCGACGGCTTGCTGTAGTACGGCATCACGATCATCACGCCGTCCGCGCCAGCCTCGAACGCGGCCTTGGAGGCCTCGATGCTCTTCTTGGTGCTGTTGGAGCCGGTGCCGGCCAGCACGGGCACGCGCCCCTGGGCGACCTTCACGGTGCGCGCGACAAGCTCGCGCTGCTCGGCCTCCGTGAGCGTCGGCGACTCACCCGTCGTGCCGCACGGGACCAGACCGCTCACACCGCCATCGATCTGCTGCTTGAGGAGCTTCTCGTATGCTTCGAAATCGATACTCGAGCCGTCAGCAGAGAAGGGCGTGACGAGCGCCGTGTAAACACCGTGGAGCGGTAGCGTCATGGCGGGACGTTTGTCGCGTTACCGCACCGAATGCAAGGACGGTGAAGGCCCCTTCCGCCGCCTTACGGCTCCCAAAGGAGAAAAAGGACGAGGCCGACCGCCTTGACCACTAGCGGCCCCCCGGTACTATCGGGGGCCCCCTCCACATGGCGTCCATTTTCCCTGGCCGGCGGACAGCCATCTCGATTCCGTCCGAGCGTCCGCCCGCCGCCGGCCCCCCCTGCCTCGTCGTCATCGCTGGCGAGGACATCGGCCGCCGCTACGAGCTCGGAACCAAAGAGGTTTCGATCGGGCGGGCGGACAGCAGCACCATCTGCGTCAACACCGACCAGGTGAGTCGCCGTCACGCCACCATCCAGTTCGTGCTCGGGAAGTACTACTTGGTGGACAACCGCTCCACCAACGGCACCTTCGTCAACGAACAGAAGGTCGAGCGCGCCAAGCTGCTGGACGGCGACCAGATCCGGGTGGGCAAGACGGTGCTCAAGTACACGGAGAGCCACGTCGAGCAGCGCTACTTCGAGCACGTGTTCAACTTGGCCAGCATGGATTCGCTGACCGGCGCCTTCAACAAGCGCTACTTCGACGAGACCTTCAGCAAGGAGGTGCAGCGCGCCCAACAGACGGCGCAGCCCCTGTCACTGGTCTTGTTCGACATCGATTTCTTCAAGAAGATCAACGACACCTACGGCCACCCGGCAGGTGACGCGGTGCTCAAGAACGTGGCGAGCGCCGTGACGTCCCAGCTGCGCGACGGAGACACGCTGTACCGCGTGGGTGGCGAGGAGTTCGCGCTCGTTTTGAGCGCCACGCCGGCGGCGCTGGCCGCGCAAGCCGCGGAGGCGACTCGCAACTTGGTCGCGGGTCTCGTCACCGAGCTCAACGAGACCCGCATCACAGTCACGCTCAGCCTAGGCGTCGCCGAGCTACTGCCGCGCGAGGACGCCGCCTCCGTCTACCAGCGCGCGGACGAGAAGCTCTACGCGGCCAAGCGCGGCGGGCGCAACCGCGTCGTCGTGTAGCTCACTTCGGCGGCGACACTAGGCAGCAGCCAAGCGAGCAGTAACGCCCGAGCGGGCAGCCGGGCAACCCCGGGCCGCACACTTGCTCGCCGTCGTCGCAGGTGTAACCCGGGTCGTCTCCGGAGCCGGCGCCGCCCGTGCCTTCGTCGGGCGCGCAGTCGGCGGGCAGATCCTCGATCGTCTTGCCGGGGCAGAGCTCGCAGCGGCCGCAGGTGTTGCCGCAGCTGTCCGACTTGACGCAGGGCGGGCAGGCGCTGGCGTCCTCCGCCTGATCGAGCGAGCAGTCGCTACCGGTGAGGATGTCCCTCGTTTCGCCGCCATTGAGCGTGACGGTGCAGCAACCGAAGCAGTCGCAGCCGTTCGGCGTGCGCGGGGCGCAGAACTCGATGCAGGCGTCGGTGAGCGTGCAGTCGCGATCCGTGGGCTCCTTGTCACCGGTAAGGCAGTCCGTGTGGTAGCGGCACTTGTCGTCGCCAGCGCCCGAGTTGCCGTCGAAGAAGCAGTCTTGCCACTTCGGATCGCGATTGTCGCCCGGGATGCCGGTGGCGAAGCTGCCCTCGTCGTTATCGAAGGGGCCGGTGCACTCCGGATCGAAGCCGTCTACCAGGCCGTCCCCGTCGTCGTCGATGCCGTTGGAGCAAGCGCAGCCGACGTCCCCGCACAGCTCGGTCGCGAGGGTGCCGCCGCTGCCGAGCGTGCCGCCCGTGGTGCTGGTGCTACCGCCGCCCGGCACGGCGCCGTGGCCGGAGGCGCCGAGGTCGTCGCCGCCGAGACCCAGCGAGCCAGAGCCGCCGCTCGAGCTGGCTCCGGTGTTCGAGCTGGCTCCGGTGCTCGAGCTGGCTCCCGCGTTCTGTGCGTCGCCCTCCGAGCTGGACCCACATGCCCAGAGCAGCGAGAGCGGCAAAATCACGGACAGACACGCGGTAGAAAATTTCGTCATCGTCTCTGATTCTCCTGCCGAGACCCGGTCAGTGGCTGGCGAACGCGCTTTTTATGAAGCGGGACAAAGTGAGCGCGCCCACGCGAATAAAAACCGAGGCTGGAGCTTCAGGTCGGCTTTGGAGCTCGCACACAGCAGCCGGTCACGCAGTACTCGCCGAAGTCGCAGGGGTCGTCCGTCAGGCACGCGGCTTGCCCCGGCGGGCACGCGGCGCCGGGATCGCAGCTGCCATCCGGCAGGCTACCGACGCAAGACTCACACTCGTCGCAGGCATTGAAGCAACTCGTAACGGGCGTGCACGGCGGGCACGCTACCGCGTCCCCGAGCCGGTCGAGGCTGCAGCCACTGTCACCACGGCCCAGACCGACGAAGTAAAAGTCGCCGCTGCGACCCGGCAGCTCACAGCAACCGAAGCAATCACAGCCGTTGGGCACTAGAGGCAGGCACGTCTCGATGCAGGCCGGCGACTGCTGGGCGGCCATGGCCGCGCAGTCGAGGTTGGAGATCGTGGTGGCGGGATCGTAGGCGCAGCGCGCTTGGCCGCTCGGCGGAAAATCAGGCTCGAGCGAGAGCTCGTCACAGGCGTGGGACCACAGGCACTGGTCATTGCCGCCGCCCTTGTCGCCGTCGAAGTAGCAGTCCTGCCGGCAGGTCGTGGCAGGACCGAGCAGGCCGGTGCTGAGCGCGCCCTCGTCGTCGTCGCAGGGGCCGAGGCAATCGGCGTCGTCCGCGTCGGCCAGGCCGTCTCCATCGTTATCCAGGCAATCGCCGCACTCGTACAGCTTGCCCAGGCACAGCGTCTCCTGACACGGCGGCGCTCCGGCCAGCCCGCCGCCGTCGCTGCCCGCGCTCACGCCACCGCCACCACCACTGCCGCCCGCCAGCGAGCCACCCAGCGATGTGCCCGCCACGCCGCGCGCCTCGGCGACGCCCACCTCCACCGTGTGCTGGCACGCGCCGACCAGCTCTAGCGCGCAGCCGAGCGCCGCGCTCCACGTC
>JAEYOT010000750.1 GCA_023411445.1 Pseudomonadota bacterium | reverse complement strand
TCCATCAGCGACTCACCGAGCGTCGGGTGCGGGTGGATGGTGAGCGCCAAATCCTCGGCGGTCGCCACCGTCTCCAGCGCCAGCGCGCCTTCGCTGATCAGGTCCGAGGCGTTCGGGCCCACGATGTGGATGCCCAGCACGCGACCGCTCTTCGTGTCCGTGACCACCTTCACGAAGCCGTCGGTCTCGCCGATGCTCATCGCGCGACCCAGCACGCTGAACGGGAACTTGCCGGTCTTGGCGCTGATGCCCTGCTCCTTGGCCTGCGCCTCCGTGATGCCGACCGTGGCGATCTCCGGATCCGTGAACACGATGCCCGGCACCGTGACCCAATCCTTGCCCGCGTGATGGCCGGCGATGACCTCGGCCGCCACCTCGCCCTCCTTGCTCGCCTTGTGGGCCAGCATCGGGGCGCCGCTCACGTCGCCGATGGCGTAGATGCCCTTGACGTTCGTCTCACAGAACTCGTTGGTCGGCACGAAGCCGCGCTGATCGACCGTGACGCCGAGCTCTTCCAGACCGATGCCCTTGCCGCGCGGCTTCATGCCGACCGCCACCAGCACCACGTCTGCTTCCACCTTCTGCTGCTTGCCGTCGACCGTCACCACCACGGAGACCGAGCCGTCCGCGTTGTTTTCGTACTTCTCGGCGCGCGCGCCCTTCAGGACGGTGGCGCCACGCTTGGTGAGCGTCTTCTCCACCACGCGCACGCAGTCCGGATCGATGCCGGGCAGCAGGTTGTTCGTCATCTCGATGACGGTGAGCTGCGAGCCGAATGACTGGTAAACCATGCCCAGCTCGAGCCCGATCACGCCGCCGCCGATCACGACCAAGCGCTTGGGGATTTGCTGCAGGCTCACGGCCTCGCGCGCGCCGATGATCTTCTTGCCGTCAAACTCGAAGCCCGGCACCTGAATCGTGGCCGAGCCAGTGGCGATCACGATCGCCTTCTTGGCCTTCACCAGCTGCTTGCTGCCGTCCTTCAGCGTAACCTCGACGGTGTCCTTCGCGACCAGCTTGCCGCGACCGTCGATGGTGGCGCCGCCGTTGCTCTTGACCAGACCGCGCACGCCGCCGGTCAGCTTCTTGATGATGCCGTTCTTCCACGCCTGCATCTTGCCGACGTCCACCGACACGCCCGAGACGGCGATGCCGTGGTCAGCGATGTGCTTCGACTTCTCCACGAAGTGGGCGTTGGCGATGAGCGCCTTCGAAGGGATGCAACCCCAGTTCAGGCACACTCCGCCGAACTCTTCCTCTTCGATGCAAACCGTCTTCACGCCGAGCTGCGCCAAGCGGATCGCGCACACGTAGCCGCCAGGGCCACCACCCAAAACAATCGCGTCGTATTCGGTCGTCGCCATTTTTATTGTGCCGGGGGCATACCCGAAGCCCCCCCCTGCCTCAAGCGCAGCCATTTCTGGGCCGAATCAGCACAGAAACGCCGTGATGTGGCGGGTGGGGGGCTGCCAAAGCGCGGCCCAACCTGCAGCAGGCTTTCGTGTCGACCGCAGGTGCCGCTGGGGTATCCGGACGTAGCTTGGGGTCCCCCTCGCCGCGCGACAAGGCCCCCGCCAGCTGTACACCTGCAGGAGCCCTGCGACTGTGCCGCCTCGAGCGTGGCGCTACTTGGTGACCTCAGCGGTCACGTTGATCGTCACTTCTTCACCGACGAGCACGCCGCCCGTCTCGAGCCCCTTGTTCCACTTGAGACCGAAATCACCGCGCTTGATCTTGCCGCTGACCTTGGCGGCTCGCGCCTGGTTGCCCCACGGCGTCTTCACCGGGTCGCTCAGGGTGGCGTCGAGCGTGACGGACTTCTTCACGTCGCGGATCGTGAGATCGCCAGTCAGCTTGTAGGCCTTGCCCGCCTTGGCGATCTTGGTCGAGACAAAGCGGATCTTCGGGTGCTTCGCCACGTCGAAGAAATCCGCATCCTTCAGGTGAGCGTCGCGCTTGGCGTCGCCGGTGTCCACCGACGCGGCGTTGATGTCCACCGAGACCGCGCTCTTGGTCAGATCCGCGTCGTCCAGCTTGACGGTCGCGCTCGCCTCACGGAAGCGCCCCTCCACCGTGCTGATCACGAGGTGGGGCACGGTGAAGCCGATGTTGGTGTGCGACGTATCCAGCTTCCATTCGGCCGAATCGGCGTGAGCGAGACCGGCAAACAGGAGCGGCAAGACAGCAATGAGACGTTTCATGTGACGCTAACCTCTTGGTTCAGAAGCTAAATTGGCTTCGAGGCGTGGTGTTTACGGCGCTCGCACGCCGCTGCACAGCTCGCGCGCCGGCAACACACTGTTCCCCTCCAGCAACAATCGTCGCTGTCTACTTTCGCGGCAGCACCAATCCGTAAACCAGGAAGCGCTGAGCGGGCCCATTTTGCCAGAGCCAAGGCGCGCTCTGCCGAGCCGGTCCGAACGCCCGGCGCAGCACCGGATCCTCGTGCAACGTGACCTCGAACAGCCCTGGATGGGCCGAGTAAATCACCTGGCCACCCGCCACCAGCTCGGCCATCAGCGGCTTCAGGTCGTCCTCGTCGCGTGGCCGGCCCACCGGAAAAGCTCCATCGCCGCACAGGTCGGTGATCAGCAGCGCGGTGCCGCCCGGCGCCGTCAACGCGGCCAGCGTGCGCAGGTGCGTGAGCGTGAGCAGCTCACGCAGCGCCACGAACAGCTGATGCCGAGCACCGATCACCCCGAGGAGTGACAGCTGCAGCTGCGTGAGCAGGCACGTCGAGGCCACCACGTCGAACGGACCGGGCAGGCGCGCGGCGATGCTCTTGGCGCCTTGCGCGGGCGCCAGCACCAGCTCGCGCGGCGTCACCTCCAGGCGACTCCAGCGCTCCAGCTCGGAGAACACGCCGGAGAGATCCAGTGGAGCGTGCGTGAGCAAGCGCGCAGCTAGCCTTTCTGGTACGCGACGGTGCGCCCGCGCCAGCGCCTCCGCGTCGATGTCCACCAAGTGCACCTCTTGATACGTCGCCAAGAGCGCCTCGAGCTCCAGGTCGTACGCATTGCCGGCGCCGAGCACGCACAGGCGCGCTCCTTTCCCCGGCGGACACGCTTCGGCGATCAGCGCGCTCTGCCGGGCGCGGTGCCCGGCAAACTCGGCAAAGTGCGGCAGCCCGCTCAGGTTCGAGGCTCGCTGCTCCTCGAGCTGCTGCTGCACCAGGCTCATTCCGAAAGGAATGCTGCATCAGGTCCGGCTGCGGCGCTAAACGCAATCTGCTCGGGCGTGAGCGCGGCCGCGTAGATGCGAAACTCGTGCAGGGTGCCGCCCAGCTCCGGGTCCGCGTTGTACTGGCTGCGGCCAAGCCAGCAGTTCACGTCGTTGATACCGGAGAGGGCGCCCGTGAAGGCTTGCGAGCCGGCCGGCTCACCATCCAGGTACAGCCGTAGGGAGTCCTGCGCCGCGTCCACCACCAGCGCAACGTGAGCTCGGACGAGCGGCAGCGCGCTTGGGCCGTCGACGCGCGTCTCCGCGGTGGCAGAGCCACCGTCGAGCGAGAACACGGCGCGCAACGTGCCGCCGGTGTTCTGATCCGTGGCCGGCGTCAGGAACAAGTAGCTCTTGCCGCTCGTCGGGTTGTCCTCCGGCGTCGCCGCCGTCGAATCTCCGAAATCGAAGACGCGCTGCCACGCGGCGCCCCCACCCCAGGTGAGCCAAGCCTCCAGCGTGGCGCTCGTGAGCTTGGAAACCAAGCCGTTCGGCAAGTTGACGTACGAGCCCGTCGTGCCACCACCCAGCACCAGCACGCCCCTGCCCTGCTGGGTGCTGAGCACGGCGCCACCAACCACGACGCCGTGAGCGGTGCCCTTGCGATCCATCACGGCGGTGCCCGTCCCCTCGAAATCGTAGCGGTGGACGAGCGCCTGGCGCAGGACCGCGCCCAGGCCCGGCTCGCCCTCGCCGCCGGCGCCGCCCTCAGCGACTT
>JAEYOT010000747.1 GCA_023411445.1 Pseudomonadota bacterium | reverse complement strand
CCTGCCGGGCTTCTGGAGCTACTTCTCACGTCGCTACACGGCAGCCGTCGAGGCGGCCTGAGCGTGATCCGTGCGTGGTCCACACCCTTTCCGAAAGCTTGGGGCGAGAGCCAGAAGATCGACAAGGACCGCTACGACAGCATCCTCAACAAGACGCCTCAGACGGCGCGAACAAACAAGCGGGTTGGCGGAAAGGCCCCAAGCATTTACCTCGAGAAGATCGAGCAAGACGGCGTCGGCAACCTCGACACGATCCTGCACTCACATCTGCTCGCGCCGGCTAGCCTGCGTGCCGACGATTTCGATGGCTTCATGCGCGAGCGCGCCCGAAGCCTGCTGGATCGTGTGGAGGCTGTCACGGGCAGGACGATCCAAGGACGAGATTCAGAGGAGGTCATCGCCGAATTCGGGGGAGATCTGCTTGCTCACGCTGTGCCGGCACCGGCGGAAAACGCCGTACAAAAGCTGTTCGAGAAGTACGAGGTGCTTGAAAAGCTACCCTCCGGTGGCATGTCGGAGGGATTCAAGGTCAAGGCTGCCGACGGAGCTATTTCGTTTCTCAAGCGCGTGCCGACCACCGGGGTACCGGCCGACGCGCTCCGGCGTGAATTGGACATCTATGCCCGCCTCGAGCGCGCGTCAGCGGTTCACGTCCTCGCGATCCAAGGTTTTGAGCGCGGTACGGACGACTACGCTCTTGTAACCGAGTTTGCCGATGGCGGCTCCCTCGCTGACCACGTCAGCAAACAGGGCCCGCTCGGTACCGCCGAAGCCAAGTCAATCGCGCTAAACGTCCTGGCTGGCCTAAGCGAGCTCCATTCCTTGGATATTGTCCATCGGGACTTGAAGCCCGAGAACGTGTTTCTCTCCGGCGGCAAGTGGAAGCTGGGAGACTTCGGCATCTCCAAGTCGCTCGCCCACCTGGTTACTCAGGGTCGCACATTTCAAGGACACGGCACCCTCGGGTTCGCTCCACCGGAGCAACTGGACGGCGCCGAGGCTCACCCAAGCGCGGACATCTATGCTTTCGGGAAGCTGTTGGCTTTCTTGCTGTCCGGGCAGACAGACGTGGATCAGATCCGGTGGCCAAATTGGGCCCGCATCGCTAGAGACTGCACTACTCGGGCGTCCAGCGAACGGCCAACGCTGGACGATGTAGAGACGGCCGTGGGCAAAATCGACTCGTGAGGTGCTCCAGGCCTTGGATGGCGGCTGCTACGCGCCGGGCTACCCACGCTGCCGTTCCAACGTCCGCAGGGCGTCGATGCATACACGAATCACGTTGCCAACGCGCGCGTGACGGAGCTCACCTCGCTCGCACAGCGCGTAAACGCTCGCCCTGCTCACACGTAAGCGCTCGGCCACCTCGGCCACGGTCAACCACCGCTCGACAGCGTGCGGCCGCATCGGCTCGCCCGCCATTGCCTGCAGCACTGGTGCAGCAAACGGGGAGCTAAACCTTGCAATTCCATGCGACGGCTGGACTCGGCCGCGTGTCCCAACCTGAAGGCTTCCGCCTGTTTGCGAGGGCTTGCTACGCGCTGCTGAGCGCCCTTCGCTTGCTCCGGAGCCGTAGGTCACAGGTTCGAATCCTGTGGGGCGCGCCAAGACGAGGAACCGTTCATCTCCGCAAGGAGAGCGAACGGTTTTCTCAATTCATATCGAACACTTTCGCCATCGAGCACTGGGTTCGAAAGTACGATCTCGAGGAAGCGACGCTTCTCGTGAGCAGATCGCTCAGCTGTGCGCGCGACGGCTGGTTGATGTGCTTGGGCGCCGGCAGGTCGATGGCATTCGCGGCGGCGGAGGGTGGACGCGCGGCGTGATGCTTATCGCGGCGTGATCGAGCCTAGGCGCGGCGTGATGGCCATCGCAGCGGCGCCGTTGCGAGACGCCGTCGCGATGGCGCTCGATCAGTCGAAGCGCAGGAGAGCCTCGGCGACGCGGGTGACGACCTCGTGATCGACGAGCTTCTTCTTGCGACGGGCAGCGTCGCGGAGCGCTGCGGTGGCGAGCCGATCTATCTCCCGGAGCGCGCCCTGCGAGTGCTCGTGCAGGGCCGCGAGAGCATCGTCGGGGAAGAGGGCGCGGTCGGATCCGGCAGCGGCAAGCCGAAAGCGCACGTATTCGGCCGTGTCTTCGATGGTCGCGGGAGCGATCAGGAAGCGGTGGTGGATGCGGGTCAGCAAGGAGCGGTGCGCCCGCCGCGATAGGTTGGCCTCGAGCTCGGGCAGGCCGATGAGCACTAGGGAAAGTAGGGCTTTCGCGTCCCACTCGTAGTTCATGAGGATGTGTAGGTGGCCGAGCATGTCGGGTTGGAGCAGGTGTGCCTCGTCGAGCAGAAAGACCGGATGCACCCTGTCACGCCTCAGCTCTTGCACGTGCGTTTCTACGGCCAGGAAGAGGTTGGCGGCCACCGACGTCGGGTGGAGGCCCAGCGTGTGGCAGAGGTGGCGGTAGAAGTCGCGCCGTCCAAGGGTGGCGTTGCGGCAGTACGTCAGGCGGAAGCCTGCCTGGGGTAAGCGCCTTCGGAGGGCGCGCAGCACGCACGTCTTGCCGACGCCGGGTTCGCCCAGCAGGAGCACGCTTTGTCGATCGGTGAGGGCCTCTTCGATGTCGTCGACGAGCGTCACCTTGCTCGCTGGGAGCCAGAGGTCGGCGTCTTCGATCTCTTTCGAGAAGGGCGACGAGTGCAGGCCAAAGCACGAAAGATCAGAAAATGTCGCCATCACCGACCTCCTCGCTGCTGGTGCCGAGCATGCGCCCGGGCTCGAAATCGACTGGATTTTTGGGTCTTTCAGGGGCAGGTCGACGGGGCGGTCGGGGCTTCTTGTTGTTGGCCGTGGGGTCCACAACGCGGAGCGCGATTCGCTTGCCGTCGAGCTCGAGCATCGGCTGGTCGGAATCGAAGAGGCTCGTGGCCACCGTGATGATGTGGCCGGCCAAGTAGCCCAGAGGCACCTCGTACACGACGCCGTCCACGCTGATGGTGGTGTCGCGCCGCACGCGGCGCCGGACGCGCACCGTGAGCGCGGCGCGTAGCTCGTCTTCCGTGACGCGCACCTTCTCGCCTTCGGCGTAGCGAGCCGCGGGTGTGCGGCCAAGGATGCCGGCGTGGGGTGTTCTTTGGTAGTAGCGCGCGACCCAGTCGCGCAGCTTGAGCTCGACGTCCGCCAGCGACGCCACTTGCCCGATATGCGACAATGCCTCCTCGCGCATCCGGCGCCAGAAGCGCTCCATCTTGCCGCGCGCCGGGGCATCGTA
>JAEYOT010000743.1 GCA_023411445.1 Pseudomonadota bacterium | reverse complement strand
CCGGAGCTCAGCGAGTCCACCGCCTCTCGTCGTGCGCAGACGCTGCTGGCGTGGCGCGAGCAAGCAATCAACCCCCAGTTGCCGCTACTTGGCAAGGACAGGGAGCCAGCGGAGGCCGTCTTCTCCGTCCCCTTTGGGCGGCACCTCAACCGTATGAATCCTTGGTGGCAGGAAGGCGCGGTGCCCCTGATGCCCAAGACGATGCGAGACCTGGTCCCGCTTGTTGAGCGTCGCATGCGGCAACGGCTTGCACCAATCATCGTGGTTCGCGGCCCGCGACAGGTCGGAAAGACGACGGCTCAGCTTCAGGTAATTGAGCGTCTCCTCGCAGACGGGGTGAATCCAAAGCTGATAATGCGAATGCAGTGCGACGAGTTGCCGTCTGTTGCTGGCGAGCACGAGCAGCTGCTGGCTGCGGTGGCATGGTTTGAAGCCAACGTCCTCCGGCAATCGCTGAACCAGGCAACGCGTGAACACGGCCCCGTCTACCTGTTCTTCGACGAGGTGCAGAATGTGCCGACGTGGACCGCGCAACTGAAGCATCTCGTTGACACAACGTCGAACGAGCTGCGTGTGTTCGCGACCGGCAGTTCTGCGCTGAAGATCGCCCTGCGGAAGGATTCACTTGCAGGGCGACTGCACACTATCGACGTTGGCACGCTGACGCTGCGTGAGATCGCGGCGATTCGATTTTCGGAAGCGCTGCCGAAGGTCCTGTCAACTGCCGCCGATCTCACACGGAAGGACTTTTGGAGTACCCTGATCGCAGAGTCGGGCCGTTCAGACGCGGAGCGAGAGAGGGCGTTTTCAGCCTTTTCAGCGTTTGGCGGATACCCGATGGCCCATCGGCTAACGGATCAGACCTGGTCGGAGGTTTCTATCCAGTTGAAAGAGACCGTTATCGACCGTGTCATCAGTCACGACCTGCGGGTGAGCGACAAAGGGCGCATTCCTGATGGGGGCCTGCTGGCCGAGGTCTTCCGACTTAGTTGCCGCTACGTGGGGCAGAGCCCGTCTGCCCAGCTACTTGCCGACGAAGCCCTCTGTGCCAACGTGCGTGAGACACTGAATTTTGCCTGATTAGGGAAGAGGGCGAGAAGGTGTCGATGAATGTTGACGTCAGCAAACGGTGCGGCGAGGCCCGATCCAGAGGTTTTGGAAAAGGCCCGGCGCCGACGATTCACAGCGGAGTACAAGGCATCAGTGCTTCGCGAGTACGAAGCGACCCCGAAGGGGGAGCGAGGGGCGCTGCTGCGCCGCGAGGGGCTGTACTCGTCACACATCAGCAAGTGGCAAGAGGATCGGAGCGCGGCCCAACGGCAGGCGCTGGAGCCCCGCAAGCGTGGCCCAAAACCCAGGCCGCAGCCTGACCCCGAGGTGACGGCGCTGCGCAAGCAGGTGGCGCGGCTGGAGCACCAGCTGCAGCGGGCGCAGAAGGTCATCGAGGTGCAAAAAAAAATCTCCGAGATTCTCGGGGTGGAGCAGAACCTCCCGGACGAGCTGAAGGAGGAGAGCTGATGGCCGCGGTCATCGACGCCGCCCGTGACCTTGGGGGCATCAAAGCAGCTTGCGCCGCGCTCGGGGCTTCGCGGGCCACGCACTACCGGCGCAGCCGCCCCAAGGCCGGTCCACGCCGACGCCCGAGCTCGCCTCGGGCGCTCAGTGGCGAGGAGCGCGCGGAGGTGTGCACGGTGCTGATGTCCGAGCGCTTCGTCGACCAAGCTCCAGCCGAGGTGCATGCCGCGCTGCTCGACGAGGGCCGCTACCACTGCTCGGTGCGGACCATGTACCGCATCCTGGCGCAGAGCACCGGCGTGCGCGAACGCCGCGACCAGCTGCGGCACCCGCCCCACGCAAAGCCTGAGCTTCGCGCGACGCGCCCGAACGAGGTCTGGTCGTGGGACATAACGAAGCTGCTCGGACCAGCGAAATGGAACTACTTCTACCTGTACGTCATCCTCGACATCTTCAGTCGGTACGTCGTGGGTTGGCTGCTGGCGCAGCGCGAGAGCGCCGAGCTGGCGCGCCGCCTCATCCTGGAGACATGCCGCAAGGAACGTGTCGAGCCCGGCCAGCTCGGGCTGCACGCCGACCGCGGGGCATCCATGAGCAGCAAGACCGTGGCTCAGCTGCTGGCCGACCTGGGCGTGACCAAGACGCATAGCAGGCCGCACGTTTCCAACGACAACCCTTTCTCCGAGAGCCAATTCAAGACCCTGAAGTACCGGCCGGACTTCCCCGACCACGTGCTCTCGCTCGAGCACGGCCGCGGCTTCTGCGGCGAGTACTTCGACTGGTACAACAACCACCATCATCACAGCGGGCTGGGCTTCCTCACACCGGCGCAGGTGCACCACGGCCTCGCCGGCGACACGCTTCGACATCGCCAAACCGTGCTCGCGCGCGCCTACGAAGAGCACCCCGAGCGCTTCCCGCGCGGCGCGCCCACGGTCGTCGCTCCGCCCTCGGAGGTTTGGATCAATCCCCCGCAGCACATCGTCGTCGCGCCCGCGTCTGCCCTCGACCGCGGCGTCTTGACCAAGACGCTTTCGCGCGCCCATCTCGAACAACTCACATGAGCGAACTACACTAAATTCAAGCCCAAATCTGTCTCACGCGCGTTGACAATTTCCGGTGCGCCGTCGCGTTGCAGTCGGCGATGCTGAAGCCGACGATGGGACGGGTCGTATAGAACACGGGCGAGTTGTCGAAGTTCTGGGCGATGAAGCTCTCCAGGCCGGCGAAGCCTGTCTCATCGGTCTTGTACTGCGGCGGCTCCCACAACCCGTATCGTCTGGGTACGGATTCAGGCAGGTGCTTCGCCAGGATCGCCAGCAGCGTTCTGGGACCATCATCCGAACGCAGTGGCGAGGGCGCGTACCACCAGGACAGGTCAAGCACCGTGAACCTCTCCTCACGCTTCGGCTTCTCATACCTCTTGGCTCCGCGCGGAAGGGACAGGGCTCCCTCTTGGGGATCCTCGATGACGCCGGCGAGTTCCTCGGCGAGCGATCGGGCGACCGAGGTCAGCGCCGACAGGGCCGCCTTCGGAGCCGAGATTGGCTCGAGAGAAAGCTCGACGAGCGAGGACAAACCAGGAAGAAGCTCCGCAGCACCCGGCGGCACGTCCTCGGGTTCGACGGCCTGGGGCGCGCAGACAACGATCTGCCATGACCGGCCTTCAAGCACCCAGAAACCGTCGCGTTCGACCCAGCCACGAGCTGCGGAGAGGAGGTCTCCTACAT
>JAEYOT010000703.1 GCA_023411445.1 Pseudomonadota bacterium | reverse complement strand
GCGCGGAAGCCGCCATCAGCAGGTGCGGCTCGCTGCCGCCGTTCTGCGATTGATACTGGGTGAGGCCGAGCGCCATCGTGAACGTCTGCGGCTCGGTGAGGAAGATGAGCGGCCCCAGGAAGTCGTTCCAGACGAACAGGAACTGGAACAGTGCCACCACGGATAGCGCCGGCTTGGCCAGCGGCAAGATGATGCGCCAAAAAATCTCGAGCTCACTGCAGCCGTCGATGCGCGCCGCTTCCGACAGCTCGGTCGGGATGGTGAGGAAGAACTGGCGCAGCAAGAAGATGTTGAAGGCGCTGCCGAAGAACGCTGGCACCCACAGCGGCATCAGCGTGCCCACCCAGCCCAGCGCGCGAAACACCGAATAGAGCGGGATCATCAGCACCGGAAACGGCACCATCATGGTCGACAGCGTCACGTTGAACAGCGCCTCTCGCCCCTTCCACGTGACGCGCGAGAGGCCATAGGCGACGAGCGCGCTCGACAGCACCGTGCCCGTCACCCCCAGCACCGCCACCAGCAAGGTGTTCGACAAGTACGTGAGGAACGTGATGGTGCGCCCCTTGGTGCCCTTCTCGGTCCACGGGAAGACCGAGTTGACGAGTAGCTCCGACAGCGGTCGCGCCTTGTCCTTCTCGCCAGCCGTCAGCGCCTTGATCGCTTCCGGATAGTTGCCAAAGACGGGCTGGATCTCGCTCTGTACCTCGCTGGGTCGCACGTAGAAGGTGCGCGGCACCGTCGCGCTGTACTTACTGAGCAGCCACTGTTTGACCGTGACGTCGTCGGGCGGCACGCGCCGGATCAGCCGGGCTGGAAACGTCTGCGGCTCCGTGCGATCGGCCACCCGCACTTGCTGCGTGAGCTTGCCAGCTTCGAACGCGCTCGGCACGACCAGCAGCTGCTGACCCTGGTTGGGGCCAGCCTCCGGCACGACCAAGAGCCGCTCCACCCCGACGGCCTGCGGCGGAGTCACGTAGATGCGCTCACTACCTTGCGTGATGAAATACTGCCGCGGCAGCAGCTCCGGCGGCACCTTGCCCACCTGCTCGCGCGGCTGGAGCGACGAGGCGAACAGCCAGATCATGGGCACCATGAACAGCACCGCCAAGATCATCAGCGGTACATGCACGATGGGAGTGGTGCGTTGCAGCGGGTTCGGGCTGGCCATCGTGTTGCCTCAGCGATCGTAGGTGACCCAGCGCTTGGACAGCTGAGTGGCGAGGAAGGTCAAGCCCAAGATGATGACGAACAGCACCCAGGCCATGGCGCTGGCGTAGCCCATGCGCAGATCCTGAAAGCCCACGTTGTACAGCTGCAGCACGTAAAACAGCGTGGCTTGCTCGGGCGAGCCCGTGGAGTCCGTCATGATCAGCGCTTGGGCGAAGGCCTGGAAGCCGCCGATGATGCCCATCACGACGTTGAAGTAGATGACAGGGGAGATCATCGGCAAGGTGACGTGACGCAAGCGCTGCAGCCAGCTCGCTCCGTCGATGATCGACGCCTCGTACAGGGAGGTGGGCACGTCCTGCAGGCCTGCCAGGAAGATGACCATGGCGTTACCCGCTCCCCAAGCCGCCATGAACACGATCGCCGGCTTGGCCCAGGTCGGATCCGAGAGCCACGCGGGGCCATCGATGCCGATCTGCAAGAGCAGCGTGTTGATGATGCCGCCCTCGCCCTTGTACATGAAGAACCACAGGATGCTGCCAGCGACGAGCGGCATCAGCGACGGGAGAAAGAACACCGTGCGATAGAAGGCCAGCCCCTTGACCTTCGAGTTGAGCAAGAGGGCCAGCGTGAGCGCCACGAGCACGCTCAGCGCCACCGAGCTGAGCGCGAAGAACGTGGTATTCCACAGGCTCTTCCAGAACAGGCGATCTTCCAGCAGCTCGATGTAGTTGTCGAGCCCGACGAACACCGGCGGCAGCAGCACCGAGTAGTCGCAGAGCGAGTAGTACAGCGCGGCCAGCAGCGGGTAGACCAGAAACACGCTCAAGCCGATCAGCCAGGGCGTGCAGAACAAGAGCCCCACCGAGAGCTTGCGACGCTGCAGCGTGGTCACTTGGACCTCACGGCGATCACGCGCAAGTCCCGATCGACGGATTTTTGCATGCGGTCTTGCACCTGCTGCAAGCCCTCACGCGGGGAGACGCGCAGGTTCATGATCTTGTCGACCGCGGCGTTCAGCTCCCGGGAGTACTCGTTCCACACGCCGGTGCGCGGCGCTGCCCAGCTGGGACCAGCCGCCACGTCCGCGAACATGCGAATGTAGGGGTTCGGGTGCTGAGCGTAGAACGACTCACTCACGTTCTTCAGCGGCGAGTGCTTGCGCTGACCGAGGCACAGCTTCTCCATCGCCTCCTGCGTCTGCAGGTACTGGATGAACTCCCAAGCTTCCTCCGGGTGCTTCGAGCCGGTGGGGATCACGACGATGTCCGCCTCGGCGTTGGCCATGCCGTACAGCTCCGGCTTCGCGGCGGGCGCCGGGAAGGGCGCCGCGCCCCAGGGCATGCCATCCGCGTACTTCTTGATGAAGTTGTACATCCACACGCCTTGCAGCTGCATCGCGAGCTGCCCTGACAAGAACGGGTTCTGCGCGCTGGCGAAGCTGCCGAAGCCGGAGCGGAAGCGCTGCACCGAATCCGCGCCCAGCTTTTTCGAGTAAGAGGCGACCCACTCGTAGGCTTGCACGTTCTCCGGCGAAGCCGTGGTCACCTTGTCACCTTCCATCAGCTGGCCACCGAACACGAAGCCCCAGGCATAGGACCACCAGATGGGCTCCGCCGGCAGGAAGCCCACCTGGAGCAGGCGCTTCTGGTTCTCCGGCACGTCCGGCAAGTAGCCGGTGCGGATCTCCTCCGCGCCGCTGGGCAGCGTGACTTCCCACTTGGTGAGCTTCTCCGCCATGGCGTCGAGCTCTTCCAACGTCTTCGGAGGTTGCTCGGGATCCAGACCTGCTTCGCGAAACAGGCGCTTGTTCCAGTGCAACGCCACCGCGGCTGGCGTGGTTGGCAGCCCCCACACCTTCCCGCGGTGCACGCCCAGATCGAAGTAGTGCCCAACGTACTGAGATTTTTCTATGCCGGCGGCACGTGTCCGCTCGCTGAGATCCATCAGCGCGCCTTTGTCCGCGTAGGCCGGGATCAAGTACGTGTACGTGCCCGCCACGTCCGGCGGGTTGCCGCCAGCGCTGGCGACGAGCAGCTTCTGGTCGATGCGCGAGATGGTGACCTTCTCCACCTCGATCGGCCGGTAGCCCGGCTCGCGACGAGCGCGCTCGCGCTCCTTGGCGTTGAAGTCATCGACCACGCGGTCCATGGCTTCACCCTCGAAATCAGTCCACTTTTCCCAGTAGACGATGTGACGGACACCGCTCGTCTTCTCAGGGTGACCGTCGGTGCAGTCGCTGCCGAGAAGAGCGAGCGCGCCCAAAGCGAACGCCAAACGCATGGGTGGGTGCGCTCGACTGTGTCACCTTTCGGAAGGGTCGTGAAGTCAATCAACAGCTTTTCCGAACCCCTGCACGCCGGATCATAACCCTCGGTACTTACAGTAAAAATCGGACGACCATCGCCACCTTTGATCGAGCTCGCTGCGCGGCGCGAATCACCACTACCGAGCCACCAGAGTTGGTATCGGTTCCAGGTTGGGCCGCGAAAAAGGGGACCGGTTCCACAAAGGCTACCTGGTTAACCTGCGGCACAGGTGATACCCATCGAGCATGTCATCTGTGCCCGCTTGGGATGTCGATCTATCCCGCGCGCCTCGGATCACCCGGATGGCCACCACGAGCCACGGCGGCGAGCGCGCCAGCGAACGCTACCTGTTCGAAGACTGGTGTATCGCCTTCTACAAGTACGACGCCTCGCTCACGTTCGGTGACGTCAGGCTGGAGCTGACGCCAGGGTCTGTCAGCCTGCTGCCACCGGGGCTTGCGCACGAGTACGTCCTCGGCGGCCGCCACGACCACGTCTTTGCCACCTTTCGGCTCGAGCAGGGCCAGGCGGACCCCCTGCGAATCGCGGCCCTGCAGGACCTGGGTCGCGCCTTTTCCGGCCTATTGGAGCGCTTCGAGCATGCTCTGCACTGCTTCCGCGCGCGTCCGGCCCAGTCCGAGGCGAGGCTGTGGGATTTGCTCTGGGAGCTGGCTGAGCGCAGTAGCCAAGCGCAGCCGCGCCGTTCGCGCCGCCACGCAGCGCTCGACAGCGCTTGTCGGGTGATTCAAGCGCGTCTGTCGGAGCCGCTGTCGCTCTCGGATCTGGCGGCGCCGGCGGGGGTCTCACCGGCGCATCTCACTCGCTTGTTCCGCGCCGAGCTGGGG
>JAEYOT010000702.1 GCA_023411445.1 Pseudomonadota bacterium | reverse complement strand
GACCATCAAGGCGCCGAGCGCCCACGGCTCGGTCCGCTCCGTGCCGATCGCGGGGAACAGCAGCAGCAGATCGACGCCGACGCGCGCGTCCGCGCCGACTAGTGGCAGCTCGTATTCGAGCGCGCCGCGCAGCGTGCCCGCGCCTGCGTTGCTCGGGCCGCCCAACGCTTCCCCGCGCAGAAAGCTCGCGCCCGCGCCCACGATCGGGTGCAGCGCGTAGCGGCTACGAAAGTCGAGCCACAGCTCGGCGCCGTAGCTCGACAGGCCCTGCGCGCTCTCGGCCCTCATCCACGCGGCCGAAAAGCGCGCCCCCCCCGCGCCCTCCCCCCCGCTGAGGGCAGTGAACAAGCCCGGGCTAGTCGGTCGCAGCA
Source organism: Pseudomonadota bacterium (assembly GCA_023411445.1). Lineage (GTDB taxonomy): Bacteria > Myxococcota_A > Polyangia > Polyangiales > Polyangiaceae > PMG-095. The sequence continues at coordinate 5,098 of JAEYOT010000702.1, read as the reverse complement.
GGAGCGCCGGCCCTACGTGGAAACGCACGTTGGAGCTCACTCCTTCATCGCTCGGCCAGCCATGCTCCGACTCGATATATCGAGTTTGCTGCGTCTCCGCTGGGTGGGTTTCAACTCGATAGGAGGACTCCAGCGCTCCGCGCTCGTCGGGTGGCGGCGCGAAGTCACGCGCGGCGGCGGCCGCTGGCCAGCCTGCGAGGCCAAGCAGAACGAGGAGCGAGCGGGCGGAGCGGCGGAGCGGGCGCATGACCAGGCAACGGGCCGGGGCGGAGTTGCTTACACTGCGGGCGCGCCCGCGTCCCAGAGCCGCTTTTTTCCGGCCTTTTCGCTACTGACGCTAGTGTCACCGCATCAAAACAGCCGAAAGGCTTGATTCTGGCCGGCAGCTGAAGGCAGACTGACGCCCGTGGCAGTCGCGGGCCTAGCTCGGAAGGCCTCCTCTCCCCGGGATTTCCAATGAGCATGACGGACGGTCTAGTTATCGGCATGGACGTGGGGTCGACGACGGTCAAAGCCGTGGTCATCAACCCGGACAGCAAGGAGATCCTCTGGTCGGACTACCAGCGGCACCACACCAAGCAACCCGAGAAGGTGCTGGAGCTGCTGGAGGCGATCTTGGCGGCGTTCCCACAGCACGCGCCCCAGTCCTTCCGCATGTTCCTCACCGGCTCCGGCTCCGGCCCGCTGGAGAAGCCGACAGGCGGCAAGTTCGTGCAAGAGGTGAACGCTGTCACCCTGGCGGTGGAGCACAAGCACCCGGACGTGCTCAGCGTGATCGAGCTCGGCGGTCAGGACGCCAAGATCATCATGTTCAAGGAGGACGGCACGACCGGCCAGAAGACGGCGACCACGAGCATGAACGACAAGTGCGCGTCGGGTACCGGCGCCACGATCGACAAATGCATGATCAAGGTCGGCGCGCCTCCCGGCTACGCCACCTCGCTGCATTTCAGCGACGAGAAGCTGCACCACGTGGCCGCCAAGTGCGGCGTGTTCGCCGAGACGGACATCGTGAACCTGGTGAAGACCGGCATCCCCAAGGACGAGGTGCTGAACTCGCTAGCGGACGCCATCGTGCTGCAGAACTTGAGCGTGCTGACCCGCGGCAACACGCTCAAGCCGCGCGTGCTGTTGCTGGGCGGCCCCAACACCTACCTGCCGTTCTTGCAAGAGTGCTGGCGCCAGCGCATCCCGGAGACGTGGCGCGACCGCGGCTACGACTACCCGAAGGACGTGCCGATCGAGGAGCTGATCTTCGTGCCGAAGAACGCGGACCTGTACGCCGCTTTCGGCGCCGCCATCTACGGCATCGCCGAGGGCGGGACGGACTGCCTGTTCAAAGGCACCGACGCGCTGCGCGACTTCATCACCAACGGCCGCCGCGCGCGGCTGGGCGAGCAAGCTGGCCCGCCGCTGTCCGCCGCCGAGCAGGAGACGAAAGAGTTCGTGGACGCTTACGCGATCCCGAAGTTCAAGAAGGCCACGTTCACGCCCGGCCAGCACGTGCGCGGCGTGATCGGCCTGGACGGCGGCTCCACCTCCTCCAAGGCCGTGCTGATGGGCGAGGACGGCGAGCTCTTGCTCAAGGCCTACCAGCTGTCCAAGGGCAACCCGATCCAGGACACCAAAGAGCTGCTCGCGCAGATCAACAGCGACGTGGAGAGCCAAGGGGCCACGCTGGAGATCGTCGGCTTCGGCGCTACGGGCTACGCGGCAGACGTGCTGGAAGAGTGCGTGCTCTCCGACGTGAACATCGTGGAGACCGTCGCGCACATGATGAGCGCGGTGCACTATTTCGGGGACATCGACGTCATCTGCGACATCGGCGGTCAGGACATCAAGGTCCTGTTCATGAAGAACGGGGACATCCAGAACTTCAAGCTGTCCAACTCCTGCAGCGCCGGCAACGGCATGCTGCTGCAGGCCATGGCCGACCAGTTCGGCATCCCGGTCACGGAGTACGCGGAGAACGCGTTCAAGGCGGAGCTGGCGCCCAAGTTCTCCTACGGCTGCGCCGTGTTCCTGGACTCGGACCGAGTGAACTTCCAGAAGGAGGGCTACCAGAAGGAAGAGCTGCTCGCCGGTCTGGCCCAGGTGCTGCCCAAGAACGTGTGGCAGTACGTCGTGCAGATCCCGCGTTTGGCCTCGCTCGGCACCAAGTTCGTGCTGCAGGGCGGCACGCAGTACAACCTGGCCGCCGTCAAGGCACAGGTGGACTACATCAAGCAGCGCGTGCCGGGCGCTCAGGTGTTCGTGCACCCGCACACCGGCGAAGCGGGCGCGATCGGCGCCGCGATCGAGACCTTGCGGCGCTACAAGCGCACCGGTAAGACGCGCTTCATCGGCCTGCGCGCCGCGCTGGACCTCGAGTACACCACGAAGAACGACGAAGAGACCGTGTGTCACTTCTGTCCGAACGAGTGCAAGCGCACCTTCATCGACACCAGGCGCCCCGATGGCTCGAGCAGCCGCTACATCTCCGGCTTCAGCTGCGAGAAGGGCACCGTGGAGAGCAAGGACGCGATGCTGGCGTTGATGGCCGAGCGCAAGAAGACCGCGGCGGCCTATCCCAACTTGGTCACGTACGAGGCCGAGCGCGCCTTCGTGCACCAGTACGACCAAGCGCAGCTGCCGGCGGAGGGCACGCCGATCGATGACGTGCGGGTCACGGCAGGCCTGTTCCGCATCAAGAAAGAGAAGTACACGCGCCCGTTCCAGCGCTCCAGCGAGGCGGCGGCCAAGCGGCGCAAGTCGCTGCGCGTCGGCATCCCGCGCGTGCTGAACATCTACTCCACCGCGCCGTTCATCCGCACCTACTTCGAGACGCTCGGCTTCGGCCGCTCCAACGTGGTGTTCAGCGACCAGATGAGCGAGGAGATGTGGGTCGAAGGTGGCAAGTACGGCTCCATCGATCCGTGCTTCCCCAGCAAGGGCGCGCAGGCGCACATCCACAACCTGCTGTTCCACAAGCACGAGCCGGAGCGGAAGCGCCCGCTGAACTACATCTTTTTCCCCATCCTCACGCACGTGAACAACTTCGTGGAGGATACGCAGGACAACGCTAGCTGCCCGATCGTGGCCGGCACGCCGGACGTGATGAAGGCGGCCTTCACGAAGGAGATCGACTTCTTCGCCGAGCGCGGCATCGAGTACTTGGCGCCGGCGCTCTCCTTCAGCGAGCCGATCCTGCTAGCCAAGCGCATGTTCGAGACCTTCGGTGAGCGCCTGGGCATCACCGAGGACGAGAACGACTTCGCTTGCAAAGAGGGCATGAAGGCGCTCGAGGCCTTCGACAAGGATCTGCAGGAGAAGGGCCGCGCCATCTTGGAGACGGTGGAGGCCGAAGATCGTATCGCCATCTTGGTGTTGAACCGCCCGTACCACGCCGATCCGGGCCTGAACCACGGCATCCCCGACGAGTTCCAGGTGCTCGGCTACCCGATCTTGAGCATCCGCAGCATCCCCAAGGATCGCGAGTACCTCGACCGCTACTTCAAGGAAGAGCTGCGCGACGGCACGATCAAGAGCCCGCTCACCATCAACCACGTGTGGCCCGAGAACTACTCGGTGAACAGCTCGCAGAAGGTGTGGGCCGCGAATTTCGCCGCGCACCACCCGAACGTCGCGGTGCTGGATCTGTCCAGCTTCAAGTGCGGCCATGACGCGCCGACCTACGGCTTGATCGACTCGATCTTGCAGACGTCGAAGACGCCGGCCGCCGCGCTGCACGACTTGGACGCCAACAAGCCGGGCGGCTCGATCAAGATCCGCGTCAAAACCTACGCCCACTCGCTGCGCCTGCAACAGGAGCGCCTGGAGGACGTGGCCGACAAGAAGCGCACGCTGGCCGAGACCGTGGATCGCAAGCGGCTAGAGCTGCTCAAGCTCAAGCAGCAGCAGCTGGCCAGCTTGAAGCGGACGGACGCAGCTTTGGAGCAGGCCATCGCCGAGACGTCACAGCGCATCATGGCCTACGAGGTGCGCCGCGCCGCCGAGGTGGAGCTACCCAAGGGCACCGTGCGCCTCGGCCGCAAGGCAGCGGATGGCTCGATCGTGCCGATCGAGCCCGCTACGACCACGACCGACACCGTGACGGCGGCCGAGTAGGCGCGCTCGGCCTCTTCAGATCGCGACCTCGACCGGAGTCGGAGACAGGACTCGGTCGAGGTCCGCTGGCGCGATGGCGACGAGGAAGCCTCGGGCGCCGCCGTTGATGTAGATGCGCGGCAGCGCCAAGATGCTGCGCTCGACGTAAATGCGCATGGCCCGCTTCAAGCCGAACGGCGAGGTGCCACCCACCTGGTAGCCAGAGTGCCGATCGGCGACCTCAGGCTTGCACGGCGCGACGCTCTTGGCGCCGATCAGCCGCGCCAGGCCCTTGGCCGACACCTCGCGATCGCCGTGCATCAACACGCAGAGCGGCTGCTTGCGCTCATCCTCGAAGATCAACGTCTTGATCACGGTGTGCTCGTCGACACCCAGCGCGGCCGCCGACGCGGCGGTGCCACCGCGCGCCTCCCAGCCGTACAGGTGCGGCTCGAACGGCACTTGGTGCTGCCGCAGCACCCGAATCGCCATCGTAACGGGGTGCTGACTCACGGCTCGGCCATGCACGCCGCCAGCTCGCCGAAGGTCCCGACGTAGAACTCGCCAGGCTTGGCGGTCAGGTGCGCGAGCAAGGCTTCGTGAGCCTCGGCGCTGACCGGTGTGTGATCGCCGCCTACGCCGTGAAAGCCGAACACCACCCAGGCCGCGCCCATCTTCGCGCCGTCGGCGATCGCGATCAGCGCGGCGGCGTTGCCGGTCGAGAAGGTAGCCGGCACGTTCATCAGGTTCACGCCAGGCCGGACCAAGCCGGAGCTCACGCCGCGCGCCGCGCTGAAGCGAGCCGCGACCAGCGGCGCGTAGCTAGTCTGCTGATTGCCGATCCAGTCGACCCCGCACGGGTACGCGAAGGTGAAGGGCGCGCTCTGTCCCAGGGCCGTCAGCAGCGAAATGCTGTCGTCGAGCTCTTTGGCCATCCGCATGTCGTCGTAGTCCTCGCTCGCGTCGCCCGGCGGGACCCAACTGTTGACCTTGGGGCAAGGATGCTTGAACG